>CAZLCT010000001.1:0-48726 GCA_964558015.1 uncultured bacterium
TCAATTACTTTTGAAGTTGACGGCAGTGACTGGCTTATCGGAATTGATGACGGTGACGCTGACAAAATGAAAATTTGCCAGAGTGATACAATGGGTACGAATACACGTGTGACTATAACAGCAGGCGGTTTTGTGGGTATAGGGACAACGACCCCAGCATGGAAACTTGATGTTTACGATGATTCAGCTACCTATGCTATGAGAGTTTATAATGATGGTGATGACAGCAACCGTCTTGGCCTTAAGCTCAGAAATGGAAGTTATGATAATAGCGGCACGAATCATCATATAGTGTTTGAAGATGGTAATGGTGATGTGGTGGGCCAGATTAGGTCTACCAGCGGGACTGTTACTTATAATGATTTTACGGGAAGTCACGATGTTTCTATTCCTGCTGAATATAATGAGAGGGGATATGATTATGGTACTGTTATGTGTTTAAAATCAACATATAGTGACCCGGAAAGGCCCCGTCAGCCGGCATATAATGCACAGCCAAGCATTAAAAAGTATGATAAGTCAGTATTTGGTATTTATTCAAGTAAATATGCGGATAAAGAAAATCTTCACCAGGTATATGCACTTGGCGACGGACATATTCTTGTTTGTGATGAGGCAGGAAATATTAATGTAGGTGATTATCTTACCACATCAAGCGTTCAAGGCCATGCAATGAAGCAGGATGATGAGCGTATACATAATTATACAATAGCAAAAGCACTTGAAGCTGTTGATTGGGAAGAGGAAAAAGGTAACGTTAAGTTGATTAGTTGTACGTACCATGCGCAGTAGGTGAGGAAAAATATGAAAGAGCTTGTTAGCTGCTTGAGCTGTTTAGCTTGTTAGCTTTTAAAGCTGAAAGCCAAGAAGCTAAGCAGCTGAGAAGCTGATAGGGAGTGAGCAATAAAATGAAATTACGGAACAGGAAAACAAAACTAACGATGATTTGGTTTTCATTAATCGTTTTGTGTATTTGTTTTCCTCTGTTTGTTTATGCGACGACACAATATACTGATGGCGGGATAACTGCCAGCGGAGGTGATGTTGATATTGTGGGCTCCCTTGGGGTTGATACTACTCCTGTGACTGAAGTTACTGTTTACGGCGGTTCCGGTGAGAATGATGCTGCTATTACATTTGATGTTGACGGTACTGATTGGTATATCGGTGTTGATGATTCAGATAGTGATCAACTTAAAATTGGTTCTGGTTCTACTGTTGGCACGAACGCTTTTCTTCGTATTACGACTGGAGGAGATGTTGGATGGTATGATGATCCAAATTATAGATTAGATATCTGCCGGGATACTCCTTTTCAGGCTGCACGAATTTTTAATGATGGTAATAATAGTAATAGAAATGGACTCATCATTCAATGTGGTGAAGATGCTGGAGATGGTACTTTAATTGGTTTTCAGGATGGTGATGGTACTGATATAGGTAATATTACATTTTCTGGTGGAACCACATCATATAATACTTTTACTGCAAATCATGATGCTCAGATTCCGGATGAGTTCAATGAAAAAGGTTATGCTTACGGAACTCTTATGTGTTTAAAAGCAATTAAAAATAATCCTGAAAGGACTCACCAGGTTGATTATTTTGTTGAACCTTCCGACAAGCCCTACAATAAAAAAGTGTTTGGTATTTATTCTCACAAACACGCAGATAAGGAAAACCTGCATGCTATATTCGCACTTGGGGACGGGCATATACTTGTAGTGCCTGAGGGAGGTAATATTGAAGTCGGAGATTATCTCACCTCATCAAGCAAAGAAGGCCGTGCAATGAAACAGGATGATGACCTTCTGCATAGTTACACCATTGCCAAAGCAACCGAAGCAGTTGATTGGAAGAGTGAATCAGATGATTCTAAACTCATCAGTTGTACCTACCACGCACAATAATATTTAACAACATATCCTATTATTCTCAAGTATCATTCTAATTATTATCATTGTATTGAAATTTTAATTATGTCATTGCGATTCCCCCGCAGCTTTACTCTATGAAGTAAAGTGGCGGGGGGAGAAGCAATCTCTATGAGTATATTAGTTACTATTATGCAGTTAATTTTTCGAATTGTTCCTGAATCGTTCGAAGGGCTTACGATGCTAGCATCGTCGAAGGATGTAGCGAATAATCTTAATATACTTTACTCTAGTTCGTTATTAATTCGGCTACAGTACTTTCATTTTTTTGAAATGGTATATTGATTGAGATTGCTTCCCTCCTTCGCCAAGGCTTCGGCGGGCAAGGCCCTACGTAGCTTTAGCGTAGTAGGCGTCGCTACGCTTCTCGCAATGACTTTAATAGTGATTCTACTTAAAAGTGGTTTGACTGGTAAAAAGCCCTATCCTTAAGAGGGAGAGTTACAGTGTCATTTATTTGATAGATAATTATATGTGTTTTCTTTGAATAAGAAGTAAAAATAAGCTACAATATCAAAAAATAAAAGTAAATTAATAATTTAGGCTAATAAAAAATGAATAGGGTTTTAGGCAAAAAACCTGAACTGGTTGTATCTGCTGGAGATTGGGAATCTTTGAGCTCGGCTTTGGATGCAGGCTCTGATTCTGTTTATTTCGGTATTAAAGATTTTAACCTGCGTATCAACGCTAAAAATTTTGAAATAAATCAAATACCTTCTGTGATAAAAAAATGCCGGGTATATAAAGCAAAAGCATACCTTACCTTAAATTCCATTATTTATAATAATGAGATTACAAAACTGAAGCGAGTGATCCACTCCTGTGCTGAATATGGTGTGGACGCTATTATTTGTTGGGATTTTGCTGCTATCGATCAAGCCTTGGAAGCAAGCATACCTGTACATCTTTCCACGCAGGCGAGTGTGAGTAATTTTTCTTCGCTTTTGCATTTTTATAAGCTTGGAATCAAGCGGGTGATTCTGGCACGTGAATGCTCCCTGGATATGATAAAAAATATTACGAGTGAAATTAAAAGACATAAGATGGATATGATAATCGAAGTTTTTGTTCATGGCGCTTTATGTATAAGTATTTCAGGAAGGTGTTTTATCTCTGAATATCTTTTTGGCCGTTCGGCCAACCGCGGTGATTGTCTCCAGCCCTGCAGGAGGAAATATCATATAAAAGATATCGAAGAAGAAGGGGAGTTGGAAATTGAAGACGGCTATATTTTGAGTCCTAAAGACTTATGTACTGTTGATATTCTCGATAAATTAATTGAAGCCGGCGTCAGTGCTTTTAAAATTGAAGGAAGAACACGGCCATGTGATTATATTAAGAAAACCACTGCCGTATACAGGGGAGCGATAGATGATTATTTTAAGGAAAACCTTAGTGCTGAAAGAAAAGAGATGTATATTAATGAATTAAGGAAGGTTTATAACAGAGGGTTTTCACATGGTTTTTATTTGGGAAAACCTATAAATGACCTTTCTGGTATCAGTGGTTCCAAGGCTGAGCAAAAGAAAATATACGTTGGTGATGTAATTCGTTATTTTAAAAAAATTAATGTTGCCGAGGTGATTTTACGGAATGGTGACATTTCCATGGGAGATTCATTACTTTTTACAGGGAAAAATACAGGCACATATATGCATGTTGTTGGTGAGATGGAGAGCAATCACCAACGTGTGATGAAGGCATTAAAGGGAAATAGAATTGCCATTAAAACGGACCGTGTTGTTCGTAAAAATGATAAAGTTTTTATTCTCAGTAGGCGCGGTAAGTAGGTTTATTTTAAAGGTATAAGTTTTTATCTTTTCAGCAATGGTATAGAGGTCAGAAGTCAGAGGTCGGACGTCAGATGTCAGATTTATGTCTTCTTTATTTTTTCCTCCGACTTCTGACTTCCGATTTCAGACTTCCGACTTCCGATTTCCGACTTCTGAACTCTGACCTCTGACCTCATCCCTTTTTCTATTAACCCACTGTTATTAAAGAAGTTATTATTAATGCCGATATTATAGAATGCTTATAAAATGTGAGGGAGATAGTGTACATAAACAGCTTTTTAACAGGTCTAATATACTGATAATAAAGGGGTTATAATATATGTTTCACAAGAGAAGAAAAATGCGTTTAGGAGAGATATTGATAGAGCATGGTGTTTTAACCGAAAGTTCCTTACATCATGCATTGGAAAAGCAGCAAAAAGAAGGTGGATTATTAGGTGAACTCTTATTAAAAATGGGACTTGTAAAAGAAGAAGACATTGTTATAGCACTTGCCCAGCAGTTTAATATTCCTTATCTTCCAGTACAGAATTGTGAGATTAATAAAAAAATATTAAATTTAGTTCCAATCGAACTGGTTAAAAAGTATTTATTTATTCCCATAGATAAGATTAAAGATGTATTGACCATTATTATGGCTGATCCTACGAATGAGTATGCAAAACAGGACATACAGAAGGTGACCGGCATGCGACTTCAGGTATTGGTAGGCACTGTCACTGAGATTACAACTGCACTCAGAAGATATTATAAAATAAAGGAAACTATTGTTGACTCAGCAAGCGCCACCGAGCACGTTTCAAATATAAGTTTTCATGATGCTGTTTCAAAAGATAAAACAGATGATAAAAAGAAAAATGAAAAAAAATAGTGTGTCTTTATGGATAATATTATTCTAAACCAATACGTACCTTATCTTGAAGAACAACAGATTTTGAAAAAGGGTGACAAAGAAAAAATTCTTCGAGAAACAAATTTAAACAAGGTATCTATTGCTTCGGTTCTTGTTAAGGAAAAATTTGTTAGAGCTGAGGATATTGAGACTTTTCTTCATGAAAAACTTGGTGTGAATGTTGTTGATCCTCTAGCTATTGACATCCCTTCAGATATTATTAACCTGGTTGATAAACAGACTGCACAAAAATATAAAGTCATACCTGTTTCATTTGAGGTAAATACCAATACTATTTCCCTGGCCGTTATTAATCCTCTTGATATTATTTTAATGGATGACCTTAGGCTTATTTTGGGGTGTAGGATTAAACCGTTACTTGCCCTTTCGTATAAAATTGATGAAGCATTCAAAAAGTATTACGAGACACAGGAAGGTGAAAAAGAGGAAGCTAATATTGAAGATATTATTGCGGAGGCAGCATCTGAGGATCTTGAGGTTGTTGAAAGCAGGAGTGAAGATGATATTGATAGTTTACTGCATGCAGCTGAAGAGACACCCACGATAAAAGTGACAAATTTGATATTAACTGAAGCGATCAAGCGCCGTGCCAGTGATATATTTATTGAACCTTGGGAGAAACATATGACTGTTAGATGCCGTGTAGACGGTCTTCTTGAAGAGATGAAAGCCCCTCCTCAATCAATGGCCAATTCAATAGTATCGCGTATAAAAGTTATGAGCAATCTTGATATAGCCGAAAGGCGTATGCCTCAGGACGGCAGGTTTAAAGTTAAATTACAGGATCGTTCAGTTGATATCAGAGTATCAGTAATCCCATCAAGTTTTGGAGAAAAGGTTTGCTTGCGTATATTGGATAAAAAAGGTCAGGCACAAAGACTGGAAAAGCTGGGCTTTGCTTCTTATGAACTCGAGCGGATTAAAGATGCTGCTACTAAACCGCACGGTATGATCCTTGTTACGGGCCCAACAGGAAGCGGTAAGACCACAACGTTATATTCTGTGCTTGCTTATCTTGATTCACCTGAGAAAAATATTACAACAGTAGAAGACCCTGTTGAATATCAGGTTTTCGGCATTAATCAGGTAAATATACGAGAAAATGTAGGATTGACTTTTCCCGCCTCCTTAAGATCCATATTGCGGCAAGACCCTGATATAATCATGGTAGGTGAAATTCGTGATTATATAACCATGGATATAGCGATTAAAGCGGCTTTGACCGGACATTTAGTCCTTTCAACTTTACATACAAACGATGCGTGTGGTTCAATCGTAAGAATTACTAATATGGGCATTGAACCGTTTCTTATAGCATCTTCAGTGTTGATGGTATCGGCACAGCGGCTTATACGGCGTATTTGTCACGAATGCCGCGAACCTTATGAACCCAGTGAAAAACTTCTCCAAGATTTGAAAATAAAACCTAAAAAAGGTTTGGTATTTTACAAACCTGTTGGGTGTGAGAATTGCAGAAAGAGCGGTTATTTTGGGAGAACCGTAATTACTGAGGTGCTGCCTATAACTCCGAATATTCGTGAATTGATTATGAGACGCGAGACCGCCGATGCTATTAAACAGATGGGACGTCGTGAGGGTATGACGACTTTGCGTGAGAGCGGAATTAATAAAGTGATTAATGGGGAGTCAACAGTAGATGAAGTTTTGCGTGTTACCGCAGCGGATCAGGCAATGAAATAGTACTTAACCGGTTGCACCACCTCGTAGGTGGTGCAACCGGTTTTTTAATGAGGTTAGAAAATATGCCATTACGGAATAAGTTGGATACATTATTGATTAAGAAAAAACTGCTTAATGAGGAGCAGCTGAGGAAAGCCCTTTTTTATCAGGAGGAAAAGGGGGGCACATTGTACCAGATTTTGATTGAAGAAGGTATGGTTGATGAAAGTACATTGATATTACTCCTTGCAGAAGAGATGGGTATACCAACTTTGAATTTATCCATTTTTAAGGTGGATAGGGAGATTATAAAACTTATACCTAAAAAAATTTCAATGCGCTATGAGCTTCTGCCTCTCTCGAAAGTAGGCAACACATTAACTGTGGCAATGGCCGATCCTTTGAATGTATTAGCCCTTGATGACCTGAGACAGTTGACTAGTTGTGATATAAAACCTATTTTTACTACAACAAAAGATATTAAGGTTGCTATTGAAGAATATTATACAGAGACAAAAGATATTGATGATATTCTAGAGGATGCCGAGGCACTGGATGGGGAAGCTGTTGAAGTTATTAAAGAAGAGGAAGAGGAAGCAGCCGCACTAACGGAGGGAGAAGGAGTTGAGGCACCTGTTATCAAAATGGTAAATTTGATATTAAAAGAAGCAATCAAGAGTAGAGCTTCTGATATCCATTTTGAAACATATGAAAGAAAATTTAGAATACGGTATAGAATAGACGGCGCACTGCATGAGTTTATTACTCCTCCGAAAAAGATGGAAGATTCCTTAATGGCAAGGCTTAAGATTCTTTCGAATCTTAACATTACCGAAAGACGAGTTCCCCAGGATGGCCGGTTTAAGGTAAGAATGGTAAATAAGGAGATTGATTTCAGGGTTTCGATCCTACCGACGATTTTTGGGGAAAAAGCTGTACTGCGCGTTTTAGATAAATCGAGTCTTCATGTAGGCTTGGAAAAGCTTGGATTTTTACCTAAAAATTTAAAGATAGTTCAAAATGCAGTAAATAAGCCGTACGGTTTAATTTTGGTTACCGGACCAACCGGAAGCGGTAAATCAACGACTCTATATTCTATATTGAATTTACTAAATACACCGGAAAGAAATATTATGACAATTGAAGACCCGGTAGAATATCAGGTGACTGGTATCACTCAAACACAAACCATTCCTGAAATCGGTCTTACTTTTCCGGAAGGATTACGTTCTTTATTGCGTCAGAGCCCTGATATAATATTAGTAGGAGAAATCAGAGACGGAGAAACAGCGGATATTGCTGTAAAAGCTTCTTTAACAGGGCACCTTGTTTTTAGTACCCTTCATACTAATAATGCATGTGGCAGTATTACTAGGCTTATTGACATGGGTGTTGAACCTTTTTTAATATCTTCATCTCTTGTTTTGGCGGCGGCACAGCGCCTATGCAGGAAGATTTGTGAGAACTGTAAAGAAGAATATGAAATTCCTTCTGATGTTCTTGAGAGGCTTAATATTGACAAAGAAAGGGTTAAGGGAATAGTTGCTTATCACGGAAAGGGTTGTTCTGTTTGTCGTGGAAGCGGGTATTACGGAAGAATGGGGACGTTAGAATGTCTTGTGATTGATGAAGAGATAAGGCAGATGATTCTTCAGAAGGCCTCGAGTGACGAAATAGAGAAGGTTGCCCGTGCTAAAGGTATGTCCACGCTTTTCGAAAATGTATTTGAGAAATTTAAAATGGGCCTCACAACTTTAGAGGAAGTATTAAGGATTACTTCTGAGGAATAGGGTAATTGGTATGGACTTTGCATTATAAATTAGTGAATGTTTGATAAATATAAGATTGTTATAAAAACTTATATACAAAGGAGTTATGTTATGCCACTTTTTGAATATGTTGTAAAAGATGTAAACGGAAACGATATGAGCGGCATTCAAGAAGCTGAAAATGTACAGGCTTTGATTTCAGCATTTAGGCAGAAAAATTATACTGTGGTTAAAGTTAACGAAGCAAAAAAAGGGGCATTTTCATCTCGTCTAAAGGTAAAGAAAAAGAGAAGACGTATTAAATTAGATGATATCGTTGTTTTTACACGTCAGTTTGCGACAATGATTGAAGCAGGAGTTCCCTTAGTGCAGTCATTAGATATACTTGCCGAGCAGATGGATAATCCGTCATTCCAAAATGCCATAAGAGACATGTATTCACACGTTAAAGGTGGAATGAATTTCTCAGATAGTTTGGAGAATCATAAAAAAATATTTTCTACTCTTTACATCAGTATGATACGTGCGGGAGAGATTAGTGGGCAATTGAACGAAATTTTAGACCGTTTGGCCACCTATTTAGAAAAGTCGGCTTCTTTACAAAAGAAAGTTAAGGCAGCTTTAGTATATCCTATAGTCGTTACTTTGATTGCAATTGGTATTACTGTTTTCATGTTAACGTTCGTTATTCCAAAATTTGCCGAAATATTTGCATCACTTGATGCAAAATTGCCAGGACCAACGGCACTTCTTATTATTGTCAGTAATACAGTTAGAAGTAATCTTCTATTCTTTATTATTGCAGTTTCAATATGTGGTTTTATTTTTAACCGATATATTTCAACCAAAAAAGGGCGGTTATGGTTTGATAAAAAACTTTTATCTCTTCCTGTATTTGGTCCTTTATTTATGAAGGTTGCTATGAGTAAGTTTACCCGTACACTTTCTACTTTGCTTAAAAGCGGAGTTCCTATTATTACTTCTTTCGAAATTGTAAGCAAAACAGTAGGAAATCGCCTTATCGAGTTAGTCTTATTTGACGTAATGGAGGCTCTTAAAGAAGGGAAAGGTATTGCGTCTACTTTAACCCAAAAGCAGGTATTTCCACCCATGGTTGTTCGTATGATCGGTATAGGAGAGGAATCAGGAGAAATAGAGCGAATGTTGAGTAAGATAGCCGATTTTTATGATGAACAGGTTGATGTGGCTATAACCGGCTTAACTTCAATGATTGAGCCTCTTATTATTGTATTTTTAGGCGCTGTTATAGGAACAATAGTAGTTTGTATGTTTCTACCTATATTTACAATAACACAAGCGATTAAATAGAAATAAATTTTAATTCCATATTATACAGATGCCTGTGGGATATCTTTCGGATAATTTTTTTTCTTACATGCATTGAACATCGTGTAATAAGTCAGAATTTCGGTAACAGTCTGTTAATATTACCAAACTTTAAATAATATACAAAAGTCATGTTTTATTGAAAAAAATAAATTGTAACCACGCGATTACACGCGAGAGCACACGAAATAATTTTAATATTTTTAAATCGTGTGAAAATCGTGTGAAATCGAGTGGTTATAAAAAATATCTCAAAGTGTTTTGTTTTAAATTTTTTAAAACATCTGTTTTTTTGCCTGAATTGTAAAAAATTAAACTACTTGCAGGGAAAATATATATGATAAAAAAAATTACCTGGCTTATCATAATTCGAATCTTATTAGTAAGTTCCTTCCTAAGTATCGGTGCTTTTATTTTCAAAATCGACCGCTCTTTTTTTTATTTTATAATAGCACTTGTTTATTTACTTAGTATTATTTATCTTTTCTGGCTTATAAAAAAAAGGTTTCTAAAGGCCCTTCTTATAACACAGCTTATTATTGATTGTATACTGGAATCTATTCTTGTCCTTTATACGGGAAGTGTTTTCAGTATTTTTACAACTTTCTATTTGGTATCAATTCTTTATGCAAGTGTCGCCGGCTCTTCTCTTTTTGGAATGATTACCACGGCCTTAACAAGTCTTTTTTATTTAGGCCAGCTGGGTATATGGTTTTACAATCTAGTTCCTTTTATAGGAGTGAAACCCAGGACACATGATATTTCATTAGTAATTTATACTGCAAATTTTCATATTGTTACTTTTCTTTTAGTAGGCATTCTTGCGGCATTTTTATCACGAAGAATATATCAAATGGAGGAAAAAATTAAAGAAAAAGAACGGACATCTCTTATGGGTGAACTTGCTGCTCAAATTGCCCATGAAATACGTAATCCTTTAGCCACAATCAGCGGTTCAATAGAGCTTTTAGAGGAAGGGTTAAGGGATAAAATTGATGCCCAGGATAAAAATTTAATGAAAGCTATTGTTACCGAATCTGAGAGAGTGAGCGGAATTTTCGAACAATTTTTGGATTTTTCGAAACTTGATTCATTCTCCTATACAAATATTTCGGTAAGAGAATTGCTGGAGGAAATAACGGTTTTATTAAAAAATTCTACTGCCGGGCAGAATATTATTATAAAAAAGGAATTTGAAGACCTGGATTATGTATTCGAAGGAGACCGTAATAGAATCAAAGAAGTATTTTGGAACATTATACATAATGCATTGCAGGCAATGCCGCAAGGCGGAAGTTTAACCATTAAAACATATAAAAAAGACAATGATGTTTGTGTTGAGTTCAGTGATTCAGGAATTGGTATTGATAAAAGGGATCGAAAGCATTTGTTTGTTCCTTTTAAATCTACAAAACGTGAAGGAGTGGGTTTAGGACTTGTCATTGCGAATAAGATTATCGAGAAACACGGGGGTAAAATATCAGTAAATAGTGAAAAGAATAAGGGAAGTACTTTTATAGTCTCTGTGCCTAAGGTGAGGGAGATTTAAATATGGCAAGAATTTTCATAATAGATGATGATAAGTCCGTACTTAATATGATTGAGAGGGCACTTGAGAAGGAAGATCATAAAATCTATTCCTTTTCATCCGGGCAGGAAGGAATTCGTAAGATCTCATTTATAAATCCGGATGTTGTAATAACAGATATTAAAATGGATGAACTGAGTGGTTTTGATGTTTTACATAAGGTGAAAGAAATAAGTCCTGAAATTAATGTGATATTAATTACTGCATATGCATCAGTAGATACTGCTGTTGAAGCACTCAGAAGTGGCGCTTTTGATTATCTTATTAAGCCGTTTAAAATTGATGAGTTGCGCTTGGCGGTTAAACGTGCTTTAAGTGAGAAAAAGATTGCCAGTGGTATGAATGCTCCTACTTTTTCACACAAGGAGATTGTGGGAAAAAGTGCTAAGATACTGGAAGTTAAAGAGTTAATTAAGCGTGTCTCTCGAACAGATAGCACTGTACTTATTTATGGTGAAAGCGGCACTGGAAAAGAATTGGTGGCACAGGCTATTCATGCTTGTTCTGAAAGGGTTAGAAAACCCTTTGTTAGTATTAACTGCGCGGCTTTGCCTGATAATTTATTGGAAAGCGAACTTTTTGGGTATGAAAAAGGTTCGTTTACCGGTGCGATTAGAACGAAAATAGGACTTCTTGAATATGCTGAAGGGGGATCGTTATTTCTTGATGAGGTTGGCGAGACATCGTTAAACATACAGGTTAAATTGCTACGTGCATTACAGGAGAGGGAGATAAAGCGAGTAGGGGGGCTGAAGGATATTTCCGTTGATGTGAGAACTATTGCAGCTACGAGTAGAAATTTAGAAGATGAAGTTAAACGGGGGACATTTAGAGAGGATTTATTTTATAGGTTGAATGTAATTCCTATTTTTGTACCAACACTTAAAGAGCGTAAAGACGATATAGGTTTGTTAATAAAACACTTTATTTCAGTTTATAATGAAAAGATGAAAAAAGATTTGCGTTTTACACCCGATGCTTTTCATGATTTTTATCATTATGATTGGCCGGGAAATGTTCGGGAACTTGAAAATTGTATAGAGCGTATTTTTACTCTTTCGGAAGATAAAACAGTTACCAAAGCAATGGTTGAGCATTATTGGGGAAAGAGTATTGTGGCCGGATCGGATGATACTAAAGCGTCTACTTCTTCACTGAGGCGAAAAACAGCTTCAATCGAGAGGGAGTTAATTGTTCGATCATTACGAGAGACTAAAGGTAATAAGACTAAAGCCGCAAAATTGCTTAATATCAGCAAGCAGAATTTTCAATATTATTTAAAAAAATTCAAATTGATGTAAAAAACCGGTTGCACCACCTCGTAGGTGGTACAACCGTACCACCTACGAGGTGGTGCAACCGGTAGGGTATTCTCTAACTGGGTAAAAATATTTTTTACCATATGTTAAAAAAATGACATTTTTTTACATTTTTTACTATTTTATGATGAATTAATAAATATGTAAGACGTTTCTTATAAATGACTTATGGCTTTAAGCTCAAATATTGATAATTGGCATTTTATTTGTATTAAATATAAGGTGGAAAACAAAAAAACTTTAAATAACTTTTAAGCATTATAAAAATGAAGGGAAAGGAGGAAGCAAAATGAAATTACGCAACAGAAGAGGTTTTACACTGGTTGAAATTATGATTGTTGTTGCTATTATTGGTTTATTAGTAGCAATTGCAATCCCGAACCTTTTACGTGCACGTTTAAGTGCAAATGAAGGAGCGGCAGAAGGAACGACACGTACACTTATTACAGCTATTGAGAATTACAGATCTGACCAGAATCCGCCGACTTATCCGCCAAATTTGGCAGCTTTAAATGCAGCAGCACCACCTTATGTAGATAATGTTCTTGGTCAGGATCCTGCAACAAAACAGGGATATACTTATATTTATGCTTTTGTGAATGCAGCTCAGTACACCCTAAATAGTAACCCAGCTAATCCTGGTGTTACAGGAAATAATTTTTATTTTGTTGATGAGTCAGGAGTGATTCGTGTTGCTCAGGGTGCAGCGGCCGGGCCAGCTAGTCCTCCGCTACAGTAGTAGTATTTTGTAATGATTTATACACTGCCTCTCATAATGTGAGGGGCAGTGTAATTTTCTTTTTTTGTTGAAGTGATTTAAAATAGTTTAAAAAAATGAAAACCTCGATGATAGAAATGACGAGGTTTTTTGAAATAAACGATAAAGATGTCAGGATACATCACGGTGGAGAAGTGATTAAAGGGAAGTAAAGCTTCTTCAGCGGGGCAAACCATTTGAAAAAATGGGACTTCGTTCTGGTTTCAGACTTTGATTGAAACTATTACGAACCGGTAAAGGCTGAGAAAAAAAGGTCAAGGCCGGGCAAAACTTAAGAACCTAGAGGTCAGGATGTAAGGAAAAAAAAGGATTTAAATACCTGGCTATGGTAGTCAGTTGCCGAATAAGAAAAGTAAGTTTTGTAGCCTATTTTTTCAAATAGGCTATTTTTATTTCAGGACGAAATAACCCCGCATAAAACAGGATGTTTTGCTTATGCGGGGTAAATGAACAGGAGGTGCGCCTTAATATCTCATCGTGAGATACGGCGCATTCACCACATCGTGTGGTGAAAAATAACCCCGCATAAAACAGGATGTTTTGCTTATGCGGGGTAAATGAGCAGGATGTGCGACTTAATATCTCATCGTGAGATGAGGCGCATTCACCACATCGTGTGGTGAAAAATAACCCCGCATAAAACAGGATGTTTTGCTTATGCGGGGTAAATGAGCAGGATGTGCGCCTTAATATCTCATCGTGAGATGAGGTGCAGGGATGAATTGTATCTAAGAGAGGTAATTTATTATGAGGATAACAATTACAAAAGCATCAAAAAAGATTATGAATAATAAAGGGCTTACTTTAGTCGAACTTCTTGTTTCATTATTGATTATTGTAATTACATCTGCCGGTGCTTTACAAGCAATTTATGCAGCTAATATACTATCTATTGAATCAAAAGAGACTACCATAGCCATGAATGATGCTCGTGCTGTATTAGAAAGAGTAAAGATTACATCATTATCGTTATTACCATCGAATACAACAGTAAATGCGAATACCATTTGGGCGGATCTTGCAACTTTCATTAGTAATAATTTGGATAGTGAACAAGTATTAGTCACAGGTGGAGACGGAATTTCATTGAGACAAATTACGGTTACAGTCAATTGGACTGGGCCACGTAATAAACAGAAAAGCGTGCAATTTACAACATTGAAAAGTTTTTTTAACGGATAGGCGATTAATATGAAATTTAAAAAGATATTATTAATATTAAACGGGTTAAAGCATAAGGGATTTATCCAGCCCTTTCTGGCTACTAAGGGGAAAGAAAGAGCTGGATTTACCCCGCCCTTTCTGACTACTAAGGGGAGAGAAAGAGCGGGGTTTATCCCGCCCTTTTTACAACTTAATGGTCAAAAAAGAGCGGGATTTACCCTAGTAGAACTTATGGTTTCTGTTTTGATTTTTACCATAATGACTGCAATGGTTTTGGTTATAATTTCTTCGGCAAGTACAACATATCATAGTGCTGATGCTAGAATTATAACTCAGCAGGATATGAGAAAAGCTCTTGCTGTAATGATACACGAGATAGCGGAAGGGAACCAGTATAGATGTTACATTCCGGCTGCAGATCCAACTCAGATTATTTTTCAAATACCAATTAGGGTTTTTGACGGAGGACCGTTAGACGGACAGACTGTTGATGAACGGAATAATATTATTTTTGGGGCACGTTCAATGCCAACTACTAATCCAGATGGGTATCAGGATTATGCGATACAGTATTTACTTCAGCCAAATAATGATTTAAGTAATTCAAGCAGTTTAATCAGAAGAGTCCTGGATAGCTATCCAGGAGGTAATCAGGTGGGTAATGATATTGTAATATCTAATTGGATTAATAGCATTAATTTTACAAAAGCTGGAAAAACATTGTCGGTTAACGTTTCGACAATTAAAAATAATAAATTTGGCAGGGATGTCCAAGTAAACGGCAATTTTGGAATTACACTAAGAAATTAATAATAGGAGAAGAGTTATGAAACATCGTAATGAAAAAGGCTTTATGCTCATTGCAACTTCTTTTCTTATTGTCGTTTTGACAGCTTTTTCAGCTATGACTCTTTTCAGAAGTATTAATGAAGCTAAGGCAGTTGAACGAGAGGTGGATAGGCTCAAGACTTATTGTGCGGCAGAAGCTGGCTTACAGGGGGCATTTAGTGAGATAGCAGGGACATCCTATATAGGATATATAAATACGTCGGATTATGGGCCAACGGATTTATATATGAATGGAGAAAAAGTTTCTGATTGCCACGCGACAAAAATGTTGGTATCTGATAATTGTGTTATAGTGCAGTCTACCGGCAATGGAATATATTCGACACGTTCATATGAAGCGAGGATTTATCTCGAATCACTTTTATCGAAATATTTTCTATTTACAGATTCAGAAGATTTTGCAACTGGCCAGTGGGCACAATATGGAACACCTTTAAAAGATCCTGTGACGGGCGAAGATGCTGTTGATGCAAACGGAAGGGTAAGAGTGGCAGAAGATGACTATGATCGTGCTTTGATGTATTTTAAAGGCAATTGGACCATTCAGGGTGAAAATGTTTCATTATATGGAAATGCCTATGCCGAAGGGAGTTTGGATATTAATTCTAATAAATCTTTGGATGCACATGGTGATACATATGTAGCAGGAGAATATATTGAAACAGGGGATTTAATTGTGGATGATACGTGGGATGACGGAGAAGATAAACATCCTTTAACAGAGGATGAACGTGAAGGAGAGTTGCCTACATTAGATTTTACTTTTTATCAAAATCATAATGCAATACCTTCTTTCGGTACTGCTGCAAATGCCCGCTATATTGAATTTATTGTTACAGCAGAAGGACAGAATGTAGTGAATGAATATAATAATAGTAATTATTCGAATTTGATAGCTTCATACAATATTCCAGATACATGTATTATTTATGTTAATGGTGATGCATATGTTAAAGGTACAATAAATGGACGTGTGTGTCTCGTTGCTTCTGATGATGTTCACATACAAGGGTCCCTGGAATATCAAGACACCGGATTTGCGGATCAAGGTCATTCAGCAGCATGGCTTGCTTGGGATAAAATTTATTATAATAATCCTGAAATGACTATATGCGGAATATTTTATGCTCATGGAATATCAAAATCTAATCCACATCATGATGCTGCTTATACAACAGAAGGAACTTATGATCCTGAAAGTAAACAATATATTAATGTTGTTGGTAATCGTATTATGAAAGGCAATACAAATCTAGGACATTATGCACATCGACTCTATACGTGGGATCCTTATTTACGTAAATATCCCCCACCTGGACTACCTGTTACTGCTATGGTTGCTTCTGTGAGGGAAATTTAATATTACAAGAGAGGGGGGAGTCAGCCATGAAATTTTCTAATAACAGTAAAGGCATTATGCTGATTTCTACTGCATTTTTTATAACTGTTTTGGTAGGTATTTTAGCAATATTTATTAGTAGAAGCATATATGAAACAAAAGCAGTAGAGCGGGAAGTTGACCGTATAAAGGCATATTGTGCTGCGGAAGCTGGTTTTCAAGGTGCTTTGAGCCAGATAGGAACACAAAGTTATACTGGTTTTGTTAATACATCAGGTTATTCAGGTACTTTATCAATCGGTTCAGAGCAGGTTGCTACGTGCGTTGCCACTACAACATCAGAAAATTCGGATTTTGTTATTATTCAGTCTACTGGTACGGCAAGTTACACAACTCGTTCTCTTGAGGCCAGAGTATTTTTGGACTCTAATCTTTCAAAATATTTGGTATATGCAGATACTCCTTCATTTGGATCAGGTACTAATGCGCAGTATGGCGAGCCTTTGACAGACCCTGATACCGGAGAAATTGTTTATGATGCAAATGGAAGGGAACGAGTAGCTGAAGATCCTCTTGATCGGGCAATGATGTATTTTACGGGGGATTGGGTTGTAAGCGGTACGAATGTAAATATGTACGGAGATGTGTATGCTGAAGATGATTTAATTGTTAATTCCGGTCAAGATGGAGATGTACATGGTGATACGGCTGTAAAGGATCAATATACAGAGAATGGCTCTCTTATTGTTGACGATACCTATGATGATGGGGAAGATAAAGGAGTAATGACACCCGATATGGAAGATTCATTAAATGCAATTAACCTTGATTTCTATGCAAATCATAATAGTATTCCAGCATTTGGTGCGGCTTCACAGAGTCGGTATATTGAATTTGTTGTTTCTGCGGATGAAACTCACACAATTGTTAATGAGTATAATGATAGACAGTATACATCACTAATAAATACCTATGATTTGCCTACAACAGGTATTGTATATGTTAATGGTGATGCTTATGTTAGGGGTACTATAAAAGGGAGGGTCAGTATTGTCGCTTCCGATGATATATTCATTCAAGATTCATTAGAATATGCAAATGGATTGAATCATGCAAATGCAAGCGACGCGGCAGCCTTTTTGGCACGGGATAAATTATATTTTTGCGGCAATCAAATGAATGTATGCGGGATATTTTATGCTGAAAGAACATCGAGTGATAATCCTGCGTTTGATTCTCGTTATAACACAAGTGGAGCTTATGATCCGAATTCGAAACAATATTTAAGAGTGAGGGGAAATCGAATTATTAACGGTAATACAAATTTAAGCTATTATGATGACCGTGCTTATATTTACGATTCATACTTAAAAAAGTTTCGTCCTCCGGGACTGCCGGTAACATCAGTAGTATCATTTGTGCGAGAAATATAAAATTAAAATTACAATTACAATAATATATTAAGCTATATAAAAAGAAGGGTGGTTGTTTTTTTGCTACATTAAAAAAGAAAGTTAGAAAAAAATCTAGCATATCTAAGTAAAATATAGTATAAATATCAAAGGTGGATTAAGGTGAATCATGAAAAAAAATAATATAATATTAATAATTGTTATATGTTTAGTACTGACTTTACTTTATTTTTTTATGCAACACCAAATTAAGAGCACCGAGACTTTATTAGAAAAGGCATGTCTTAATTCTTCACCTCCCGTAAAGAAGCCTCCAGCGGTTCCTGTTCAAAAAAAGAAACGTTCTATACAAAAATCTAAAGAGGTTTTGCAACATCATATAGAGGTCAATGATAATTTAGAAATTCCGCAAGATAAGGCTGAATCAGTTATGGTCGACTAATGATTCCGAGTTTTTTCTTTTAATCAAACAAGTTTATTTTATAATTAAAATGGAAGATATTAAGCAAAAAATTAATGGGGTAAAAGATAGTCTGGGTGAAATTAAAAAAAATCCTAAAAATATTGCGAATAAAGTATATGATTTTATAAAAAAATCTAGCTTTTTTTGGGGTCCCCAGCAGAACGATATCGGAGTAAGTATCGGTCATCAAAATATTATTGCCGTTGAATTGGATAAAACTCAGGAAGTTCCTCATATTAAAAGACTTGCAGTGCATGAGATTACACAAGAAAGTGCTGATATATCCGAAATACTTCGCCAGATGTTTCATGATGCAGGATTTAGTAATAATTGTATAAATACCTCGCTTTCTGGTAAATCTGTTATTGTTCGTTTTATTAAATTTCCCAAAATGAATAAAAAAGAACTTAGAAGTGCCCTTGCTTTTGAAGCTGAAAAATATATACCATTCGATATTAATGACGTGTATTTGGATTTTGATATATTAGATTCTGATACTGCTTCAAAAAAATATCTTGATATTGCTCTTGTGGCAGCAAAGAAGGATGCTGTTCACCAGTTATTGTCTAATTGTAAGGATGCTAACTTGTCTATTAAAGTAATCGATAATGACTCTTTTGCATGCTTCAATTCTTTTCTTGCCGCATATCCTGAGGAAAAAATGAAAACAACGGCTTTGATTAATATAGGTGCCAAGCTTACTAACCTTATGATTGTTTATCAAGGTTTGCCAGCATTTAGTCGTGACTTATATTTTGGCGGTGACGATATAACATTAGGGTTAAGTAAAAAGTTACAGGTTGACATTAAAGAGGCTACAAAGTTAAAATACAATTTAAAAACTACTAAGAATGCAAATATTAAAACAGCAATAAGTGAAATCCTTCATTATTTGATGACCGAGATTAGGCTGTCGTTTGATTATTTTGAAACTCAAACACAGAAGGAGAAAAGAAGCGTAGAGGATATCTACATTATCGGAGGATCTTCACAATTAGAAGGTTTGGTTGAATTAATTGAAGAAACGCTTAAGATAAAGACTGTTCATTTTGAGCCTTTGCGTTGTATTATTTTGGATGATTCTGTTGATAAAAAACTTATAAAACAATACGAAGCCAGTCTTGCGGTTCCAATTGGTTTAGCTATCAGATAAGTAACAAATGCATGATTCATATTAATCTCCTACCGCCAGAGGAATTAAAGAGTATTAAATTTCGCCAAAGGAAAATACCCATCATTCCTTTCCTCATCATTCTTTTCTTTTTAATGTTTATTTACTGGGTTGGAGTCATATTTTCGATATCTTATTTAAAAGCAAAAGTTTATAAAAACAATGCAAAAATTCAGGCCATTGCTCCGCGTAAAACTGAGGTTGACATTATGTGGGATGAGCTTCACAATGAGCTTCTTGTTAAGAAGCAATTTATTGAAGACATTATAGTTAGGCCATTAGAATGGGCGCAGGTACTTAATATTATCAGTGATTTTGCCTCACAAGGTATATGGTTGAATAGCTTAGAGTTAGAAAGAAAAGATAATGTCTGGCTGCTTACTTTTAAGGGCTTCGCGAAACCTGTAACTTCTCGTTCAATGATTAAAGATATTGGCAATTATGTAACAAATGTAAAGGATAATATCGAGGCAAGTGTGCTTGAGAAAGTGACTGCTAAAGAAGCACTTAAGGATTTTATCGAGGTTACTACAACAACAAAACGTAAAAAGGCGGATAACCTTGAATTAACCGAGTTTATAACAACTTTTCAGATTGTAATATAATGAAATTTCCAAGTATAAATTTACAAATTTTAAAGTATTTTGACAAGATAACAATAAGAAACGTAATTATTTTATTAGCTATAATTATAATATTTGTAATGATTTGTCTAGTCCCTGCCGTTAAACATAACAAGGAGCTTGGTTTAAAATTCAGGAATTTAGAAAATAATTTAATCAGATCAGTCCGTAAAATAGATAATTTTTCTGAATTGCAAAAAGATAAGTCTGAAGTTGAAGCATTTGTAAAAAAGTATGAGGACAAGTTAATTCAAGAGAGGGAAAAGACAAGAATTATTGGTGATGTTTCGGATATAGCCAAAAAGTGCGGAGTTATAATAGTAAGTATGCGTCCTCGTTCTTATGACCATGAATTGCCTGAGAATTTTACTTCTTTTTATAAACCCTTCAAGTATGAATTAAAACTTGAGAGTTCATACCACAATTTTGGTAAGTTCCTTAATTTGTTAGAAAATTTTGATGTTATATTAAATATTGAAAGCCTAAAAATTGAACGTAATGAAGAAAATGAAAATATTCATCTGATAACTATTTTTTTAACGACATATGGAAAAGTCAATTGATTTTTTTTTAAAATATTTTATTGGTATTATTTTTTTAGGATTTTATTTTTTGTGTAGTTGTAATTTTTTGTTGGCAAATGAATCCAATTTCGTATATGATAGTAAAGGAAAAAGAGATCCGTTTATTTCACTTATTGGGAAAAAAGTAAAATTAACTGATGTCGACTTAATAGATTCTATTAAGGATGTAAGAGTCGAAGGTGTTATCATTGATCCTAAGAAGGGATCAGCCGCGATAGTTAACGGACAAATTTTATATATCGGTGATTATATGGGTGGTTTTAAGCTGGTTAAAGTAACTCACTATTACATTGTGGTGTCACGAGATGAAAAGGAATATAAATTACAGTTTAGAAGCGAAGAAGATGATAAATCAAGTAATTAAGATTTTATTTATTTAGGAGGTGTTTAATGGAAAAGAGATTTTTGCAAAATTCAGTGATTACTTTTATGAGTATAATATTTTTATTTATTACCCAAGCAGTTGTATTTGCACAAGATACTCCTTTAGCTATCGAGCAGGAAGGAGGTGGGTATGCTGAACAAATAACATCATCTTCCAATGGTTTTACTCAAGACAGTTCGGGTGAGATAACTCAAAATGTCACTTTAGATTTTAAAGATGCGGACATACTGCTTGTTTTGAGACTTTTGAGCCTAAAGAGCGGCGTTAATATCGTAGCAGGCCCTGAGGTGACAGGTACTGTAACTATCCGTTTGAACGATGTTGCATGGGATAAAGCATTGGACATTGTTTTAAGGACATACGGATATGTTTATGAACGTGACGGAAACATTATAAGAGTCTCTACAAGAGAAAATTTAGCTGCTGAGGAACTTGTTACTGAGACGTTTGTCCTGAATTATTCGACTGCTCAGGAAATATCCGATGCGATTGCAGAAATTATTTCAGAGCGCGGACGTATTAAGTCTGTGAATCGAACCAATATGGTTATTGTCACGGATATCGCTACAAATATTTATAAGATTGGAGAAATCATTAAACGACTTGACCGGCGCACTCCTCAGGTATACATTGACTCAACAATTATTCAGACTTCACAGAGTAATATACAGAACTTGGGAATTACGTGGTCAACAACGGCAAGTGTATCTGGAGCAGAGCGCGGTTTTACAGCTCCATGGAAAGTCAGGCACGGAGGAGATTATTGGGGTTTTAAGGATTTTTTTCCTACGGATGCTGTAGTTGAGGAAGGAGAGGAAGAGGACACTGATAGTCAGAATATTACTACCGGTACCATGGATTTTTCTACATTTACAGCAACATTAAATTTTTTGAAGTCATTTGCTACAACTAAAATTATTTCGAATCCGCGTATTGTTGTTTTAAGTAACCAGACTGCTAAAGTGCAGGTTGGTGAGGAAATTGGTATACCGAACTTTGAAAGAAATGAATCAACCGGAAGTGTAGAGGTGACAGGGTATGATACAAGAGACACCGGAGTTGTCCTTAATGTCATACCACATGTTAATGATGCTCATGAAATATTGGTTGAGTTAAAACCTGAAGTGAGTTCATTTGCTGGCTGGCAGGATGTTACTGATACTTTAGCTGCGCCAAATTTTAATACCATTCAGGCTGAGACACAGGTATTGATTAAAGACGGAGAGACAATCGCCATCGGAGGTTTAGTAAGGGATCGAGAATCCGGTACAAAAAAGAAGATTCCGTTTTTGGGGGATATTCCTGGTGTCGGACGGTTATTTCGTTCTGATGTAGATGACGAAGAAAATACAGAAAATGAAGAAACTTTATTTTTTGTAACAGTTACTATTGTTGATACAGAAGGTCAGCCGGAATATGGTACATTGTCTTAATGCCTAATATTTTAGTATAAAACATGAATGGACCTTCGTTTATCCCCCGAGTGACATCCCATAGCTTTTTTTCACAAAGCGAAGCAGGGATAAAGAAATGCTTTGCAAAAACCGATAGAAGTTTTACATCCCTGCATGCTTTCCATTTGTCTGCTGAGTTCGAAATGCCGGTGTCTAATCATAATTCTAAAAACACACAATATTTTAAAGGTTCTAGTGAAAGCAACCCTTCAAAAGGTATAAGGGTAGATATTAAGTTTTATAAAAAAGGGGAGCTTATATTTATTTCTCATCTTGATATGATGAGACTTTTTCTGAGAACATTTCGTAGAGCGGAAATTCCTTTATTGTATACTCGAGGGTTTAATCCGCGTCCAAAGATAAGTTTTGAGAGGGCTTTACCCTTGGGAGTTAAAGGAAGGAAAGAAAAGATGACAATTTTCCTTACCCAAAGAATTGAATTGAAAAACACAAAGAAAAAAATTAATAAATTATTACCAAAAGGGATACAGATAATAAAAATGGCATATAAATCAGTGAGGTAGTTTATTTCATGCAAAAAGTTATACTTATCAGCCAGGAGATCGGGGAAGTACGAGTTGCAATATTGGAAAATAATACATTAGAGGAATTTTTTATTGAAAGGCCTGAAGCGCTGAAACTTTGCGGGAATGTATACAAAGGGATTGTGAAAGCGGTTGTCCCCGGCATAGGCGCGGCTTTTATTCACTTGGGGATAGCAAAGGATGGTTTTTTATATTTAGAGGAGGAACCTGTGACTGATTTTGACGACTCGCCTGGGGGTTTTTGGGGTTTTAATTTTTTCCGGAAACCAAAAAAAATGCCTCATGACGATAAACTCAAATCAGGTCAGGAAGTAGTTGTTCAAATAGTGAAGGAACCTATACGCAATAAGGGGGCAAGACTTACCCGCCGTATTTCTATTCCTGCACGTTATGTTGTATTAATACCTGGGAGAAAAGAGCTTGGTATATCAAGGCGCATAGAGAATAAAAACGAGAGGCAGAGGATTAGGGATATTTTTAATGAAATTAATCTTCCTCAGGATGCCGGTTTTATTGTGCGTACTGCAGGGGAAGGAAAAAGCAAGAAAGAGTATATCCGTGACATTAAGTATTTGATGCAAAAATGGAAGCAGATAAGATACGAAATTAAAAAAAAGAATGCGCCTGCGCTTATTCATCAAGAGTTGGGTTTAATTGAACGTGTAATTCGGGATAATTTTACTGAGGATACATCTAAGATAATAGTGGATCGTAAAGATGTTCAGAATAAAGTTCAAAGATTTTTAAAGCTTTATTTACCCCATTACCGTGGCGGTGTGGACCTTGTGCGTGGTAAGAAATCATTATTTGATAAATATAAAATTGAACAGGAGATTGAGCGTACATTTCGACGTAAAGTTACTCTTGCTTGTAAGGGACATATAGTTATTGAACAAACCGAGGGTTTGGTTGCTATTGATGTAAACAGCGGACGATTTACTGGTGATTACAATCTGGAGGAGACTGCTTATAGAACAAACTGTGAAGCTGCACGGGAAATTGCCAGACAGATTCGATTGCGTGATATGGGAGGGATTATTATTATTGATTTTATTGATATGGATAATAAGGATCATCGTAAGAAGGTATATCGTATTCTTGAGGAAGCAGTAAAACGTGATCGAGCTAAAACACATATATTACAAATTTCAAGGCTTGGTCTTGTTGAAATGACCAGACAGCGTATGAGACCTTCCCTTGAAAGTGCCGTTTATGATATGTGTCCTTATTGTGAGGGGCGCGGAGTAGTCCGTTCTGTTATCACTATGTCGATTAAAACCATTCGGGAAATTCGAAAGGCATTAGGCGGACAGAGGAGAAAAACAGTTGAAGTTAAGGTGAATCCGCGTGTTGCTGAGCGTTTATTAAAGCAAGAGAGAAACAATCTGAGAAATATTGAAAAGGAACATAAAAGCAAGATTATCATTAATTCTACTCCGGAAATGCATATTGAAGATATACAAATTTCTAAGTAGAAAACGGAATGGTTTTCTTTTTGATTTTTGAAACTATTTTCTTAAAGCGTTTATCATTTCGGATATTTTGAAGATCCGGGTCTTTTTGTAAATGTTCAATATCTTCATATCCCAGTTCAACTGATTTCCTTAAGGCGTTGAATGCTTCGTTATGCATCTCGAGAAGGGCGTAACTGCAGGCCAGATTATAAAATACAGTTTCATCATTTTTTTTCAGTTTAATTAGTTTTCTATCTATCTCTAATCCCTTTTTATACTCACCAATTTTTGTATATGCGTCACCTAAAGCTATCATCACATCAGTAAAATCAGGGTGTTTAGCTAATAGTTTTTCGTAAAATCTGATTTCGAAAGAAAGAGATTCTGTAGCTTTCATTATTTTAAGATGCTGTTAAATTTAATATAATTAGTTTATTTTGCTTAATGATAACAAAACTAACTTTATATATCAATATACATATCTATAATTAACTATAAAACATCTTACATATAAAAACATCATAGTTTAATAATGAAAAATATAATTGTATCTTTCCCTTTTTAAAGATTGACTATTTTAAAAATAACAGGTATAATTTTGTAATTATCAATTTATTTAATATTTAACTTAAGGTTAATATTTATATATACTTACAAAAATGGTGTCAGACACCACTTTTAATTGGTGTCTGACACCATTTTTGAGATTGTTTACTTATTTTTTGTTTTAGACTACAATAATTAAATTAATTTAAATTATACACTCACAGATATAAAATTTTAGGGGAGGGGGGTATATGCCCAAGAAAACAAGGGTTAAAAAAAATAAAGTAAAAATTCCTCCTCACGAACGCAGACGTTTTGAACGTTTCTCATGTAAATGCCGCGTCCGTTATCAGATAACGATGGAAGGAAACCTTAGTGATTTAAATATTGCGGAGGGTAAAAACATTTCCCAGGCCGGGGTTTTGATTAATACTAATTATCCACTTCCTATTATGTCTACAGTTGCCATTGAGATTGACTCAGAGATTGTACAAAAGTTCATCAAACTTGATTTAATAAAAAATTATATCGAACTTGAGAAATGTCCTATGGATATTGTTCGAATATTTGGCCATGTAGTTCATTGTTCTAAAGTATCAGACGGCAGTTATGATGTAGGCGTTCATTTAGTTAACAAATAAGATTTTTATTTTTTATAGATTATGATACGGATATCCTGAGTAAACTGAAAATGGATAATAAATATACAAGGGCTTTGGAGAAGTCAGTCCGTGATAAGAAAAAAGGGGAAAAAGCAGTCATGAGTACACCTCATAAGAAAAATGAAGCAGAAATATATGATCTATCGAAAAGTGATGATGAAATTCAACGTCAGGCTACAATTAAAAAGGTGCTTGAATTAGAAAACCAAAATCAACGCGAGCCGATTATTCAATTAATGCTTGATACGTATAAAAAGAAAGTGGAATCATCTATACGCGAGGAACTTGAAGCTAGGATTCGCTCTGAATATGAAAGGAAATATGAAGTTGACAGAATTAAAAATAATTATGAGACATTGCAATTTGAACGTGAAAGGTTGCGCATTAAAGATTTAGAAGATAAGTTGAAAAAAGAGCAGGAGATAAGAAATAAAATAGAATCTACGGTTGATTCAATTAAAGAAGAAAAATACCAATTGGATGTTAAATTGGCAAAAGAAATTAATAGTAAAAATGCTCTTGAGGAAGAAAAGAGAGTGATTGCACAAACATTAGAAGATAACAAGAAAAAGCATGAAATAACAGTGCAACAATTTGAAGTGTTACAAAAAAACAGTGACGACTTTAGTAAGCAAATAAAAGACTTACAGGGGCTGCTTGATCAGAAAGATCATGAGATTAATACTTTGAGGGAAACTTTCAAAGACGGCCGTGAGGAACTTGCAACTTATAAGGCCTTACGTAAAAAAGAACTAAAGAACCGTATAGATGAGTTAGAGGGGCAGGAAGAAAAATATAAAGATGAAATATATACACTCAAACAATCTTTAAACGCCAGAGAAAAGGAATTTGAAACTAAGGTTAACCGCTTTAAGGCTGATAAAGATATATTGCTTGCCGAGTCGGTGGAAAAAGACAACGAGAGAAATCGATTCAGCTCTCAACTCCAGAGCATGAGAAGAGAACGTGATGATTTAAAAGAAGCTTTAGATAATTCTCAACGGCGAATAAATGAAAAAGAAGCAATTATTGAGACATTTAAGGGAGAACAAAAAAATATTCATGATCGGGTTGTTTATTTAGAAAATCAAATTGATAAATTCAGAGATGAAATTGAGAATAATCGTAAGTTATTGTCAGAGAAAGATATAGAAATAGGCAGGATAGCTAATGAATTAGAATATGAAAAAAAGAATAGTGATTCCCAGAGGGAAGAAATTCAACGTGATAAAAAAACGATAGAGGATAATTTACAGTCATCACTCAAAAAGGCCGAAACTAAGGATCAAGAAATAAATGAACTTCACGCACGCGATAAAATTTTACAGGCTGAGAGTAAAACATTGTTAGAGAAACTAGATGCTCTAACTATAGAAAAAGAAAATCTTCAGAATTTCACAGTTAAATCAGAAGAGGAAAAAAAGAGTTTATTAGATAATTTTGATTCCCTTAAGAAGTCACTGGATGAGAAAAACTCAGACATTAGGCATATGACATTATCATTCGAAGAAGAAAAGAAACATCTTCTTTCTTTGATTGAGAGGGTAAAGGAAGAAAAAGATAAAATTGAACGCGATTTCGTTGTTTTGGAGAAGGAAGAAAAAAGCCATAAGTGGGAAATAGAATTTTTGAAAAAATATGTCAAAGAAAGAACTCTAGAACTTGAAAAACAGGAAAGCGAATTTCGTAAAGACCGTCATATGCTTGAGACCCTGGCACGTGAAAGCAAAGAGGCGCAGGAGAATTTGGAAAGAAAAGCTAAGGGGCTCGAACTTGACGTACAGAATCTTATTAGCGAACGTGATAAATTATTATCCGACAATAAATTTGTACAAGATGAGATTAACAGATTGAAAGGAATTTTAGAGAATGAACGAGTAGCTCATCAAACTGTTTTAGTTGAATTAAGAGACAACGAGGAGAAATTTAAAGCTCAAATTTCAGCTATGGAAAATAAAAAAGAGGAGCTTGAGAGGAGAATAGAAGGATTACAAACTGCTTTGCAAGATACAGAAACTGATAAGGCGCGTATTTCTGAATTAGAGGAGGTAAGAAAAGGGTTAGAAAATAAAATTCAAGATCAGCACTCAGCAATTGATGAAGAGAAAGGTTTAGTTGCTAAACTTTCCCACGAGTTAGACGAACTGCGTTCAGAGAAACAAGTGATGGAAAATCAGCTGGCTGAACGTCACGATCAGGATAAGAACCTTATCCAAGAGGCAGAAAATCTTCGTAGAAGTCTTGAGGAGAAGGGAGCTTTAATAGAAAAGTTACAAGAAGAGATTAAAGTTTTAAATGATGAGAAGCTGAAAACAGAAGAACATGGTAATCTATTCAGAGATGAAATTGCTCGCGTAGCTTTAGATAAGTTGAAAATCGAAGAGAGCTATAATGAAGTACTGAGCCGATTAAAGATTATTGAAAAGGAAAGGAACGATTTATCTTACGAGAAGTCTTTATTGGTAGATACAGTCGCTGAAAAAGAAAGTTCTATCAGTAAATTACATGAAGAAAATAATGTTTTAAGTGAAACTTTATCCGGGCATAATAAACACTTGGATGATAATGAAAAAAAACTAGGTGAGCAAAGTTCTCTTATTAGTAAATATGAGTCAGTAATTGCCGCTCTTGAGAAAGAGAAAAAACAACTTCTGCATGAAAATGATCTTAGATTAAGCGAGACTAGTTCTTTGAAACGCGAACTTACAAGCATCAGCCAAACAGCTGAAGATTCTCTTGCGAAAATAGACAGGGAGTCTATGAAGAGGATTAAACTTGAGAAGGAAAATACCCTGCTTCAGGAAAAATTCGAGCATCTCGAGGCGGTAAACCAAAACTTATCAATCGAAGTTCAAAATCTCAAGAATGAATTAAAGAGTGCACAAAAGAGCCTTCAGTTTACTGTTACTAAGTCTGGGGAGGATGAAGCAAAGAACAAAGAAGAAATAGATTCTCTTCGGAATAATAATATACAGCTAACCAGTCAGCTCAAGAACTTAACCGATAAGCTAAAAGAAATTGATATATTAGAAAGCGAGAAGATTTTAAGCCGCCAGGAGATCGATAAGACTAAGAAAGAGCTTGATTTGTTGAAAAATGAATTGGAATCATTAAAGAAGCAAAACGAATATTTAACAGGGGAGCTTACAAAAGAACGTTCCTCGAGTGAAGAGCTTTTCCGCAGCAGTGAGCTGCTTAGGAATGAAAGACGTCTTTTAGAAAATAATATTAAAAGTTATAACCATTCACTCCAGGATATGCAGTTATTGCTTGATTCAGAAAAAGAACGAAGTAAAAGCTTAGAACGAGAACGTGAACATTTGAAGAAATGTTTAGATATTTCACAAAGAGCTTTTAAGGTAAATGAGAAGCTAAGTAATCTTAAGACAAACGACGATTAAATTATTTTTATAATCACATCAGTCAGATATGATACGGGAGTAGATTTATTTATAATAAGGACATGAAAATAAATTTTTTACTTGCCTATTTTTTAATTATTAATCTTTTATTCCCTCATCCCATTTTTAGCCAAGATGCAGAGCCTCAATCATTAGAAAAAGAAAGTTTTACTTCTTATGGCTTTTATGAAGAAAAGGGAGAAGAATTTGTTCCTACGCGTATTTCATATTTTAAATTAGTTTTTTTCCCGCTTTTAACTGTAGGTACACCTATTACCTTTCCAGCTTATTATATTTTCACCAAAGAACCGAAGCTATCCCAATCTTTATCTAATTATTGGGAAGGTATTTATTATAAGGTTCCTTATGATGTTGAGTCTGTAGCCGATGAGAAAATTACTTTCCCTAAAAAGTACCATGTTACCCAAGCTGAAAAGGATGCTATTTATCGCCAGAAGAGGGTGAAGAAACATTTAAAAAAGGGTGAAAAATACTTCCTTAAACAGAAATATGATAAAGCACTAGCGGAGTATGAGTTGGTTTTAAATCTTGAGTCTGATAATACGCATGCCTCAGCCATGATTGAGCAAATAAAAGAAAAACAAGAATCCCTTAAAGACGAGTTGGAAATAAAGGAAGAAGCGCGTGAGCGGGTTCATATAAAAAGGGAAATTAGAAAGATTTTAAGTAAGGCAGAACGTTATTACAAAAAAGAGAAATATGAAAAAGCCTTGAGTGGATACAATAAGGTTTTAGAATATGATTCAGAAAATAAAGATGCGAAAGCCGGGATTGATAAAATTGAGAAAATTCAAAAAGCAAAGGAAGAGAAGTTAAGGAAGAAGAGAGAAGAAGAGAAGCGTATACGCGTAAAGGAAGAAATTGAAAATCAATTAGAGCGGGGTGAGAAGTACTATCAAAAGGAAGAATATGATAAGGCTAAAATGGCGTATGAGGAAGTATTAAAACTTGACTCTGAGAACGGAAAAGCCAATACCATGATTGAAAATATCATGAAAAAGGAAAAAGCCCAGCAAGAGGAGGCTAAGAGACGACGAAGAGAAGAGCAAATAAAAAAGTTATTAAAAAGCGGTAATAAATATTATAAAAAGGAAAAATATAAAAATGCTTTGAGTGATTTTAAGAGAGTATTAGAGCTGGATGAGAAAAATGAACAAGCCCTTAAAATGATTGAGACAATAACTGAAATCGAGCGCCTTCAGACAATAGAAGCCACAATAGAGAATGAGAAGAAAAAAATGGCTAAAGCTGAGGAGAGTGAGGCTGCATTAAAAGATGTTGAGAGAAATGAGAAAGCCTCCCGTGAAGATCGCCCCAATATTGAAGCTAAAGAAGGGGAAGATGCCAGAATTCAGTCACTTTTATACGGCGGGAGAGAGCAGTTTAAGAAGAAAAAATATGTTGAGGCCCGTAATTTATACAGGCAAGTTTTAAAGTATTATCCAGCCAATCAGGAAGCTAAAGATATGGTTAAGAAAATTTCCGGCATTCTGAGAGAACAGGATGAAAAAGATATAACCAGTGGTAAAGACCTCCCTGCTCCAGATTCTTCATCTGGGGTGATTTCTGATGAAGATACGAAAGCTGCTATTAAAGGTAATATCATCCGAAACGGTGATTTTGAGGTTTGGTCAAAAGGTGTTTCATCAGCTCCTGATTTTTGGGTGCAAAGAAATAGAGGAGTTACATATGAGCGTGTTGATGAGAAAAAAATTGGATCTTACGGTTTGAGTTTGAAAGGTGCAGGAAGTGTTGTGCACCTTACTTATCAGAGAATTAAGGATATTGAGAATTTATCAGGAAAGACATTAACCGCCTCTTGTTGGATTAAGACGAGGGGGCAAAGGGTTAACCTACGTTTAAATGACGGGTCAATAACGGGTGGTAAATATCATACAGGCAACGGTGAGTGGGAATTGTTATCAGTCAGTAAAACTATTTCAATGGTTCCTAAACATCTATATTTTATAATTGCACAACCCAGGGGAGTACAAAAGGATGAAATAATTTGCGATGGTGCTGTTTTAACCGAGGGAGACGAAGTCGTGGAGTTTTCACCTAATCCTTCAGATCTATCCTCCTCTAAAGAGGATATATATGTTCCTTTTCTTTAACCATTAAAAGTCTAAAATAAAGCTTCAAAGTAATAACATAATAAAAAAAATAATAATTTTCTAGCATGTCGGTCATTAAACATTTATTTATATGTTTCCTAATCGTTTGCATCTCCTGCATGCATATTGGCTGTGCCCAGCTTATTAGATTGCCTTTTCAACTTATTGGATTTGTACTTTCGCTCCCGTTTCAAATAATAAAATTAGCAATCAGGCTGCTTCCATTGGCTATTAAATATGCTCCACTTGCTCTTCTTTTGGTATCAAATAAGGATAAAAGTAATCTTGATAGATTAGAGAATATTGTTGAGGAGATTAATTCTGACGGTATTAAGTGTGCGATGAGGAAATGTTCTGTTACGTCCACTCTTACCTGTTATCAGATTGAATTTATAGAAACCATAGATAATCCCCTAGAGCTGGCGAATCATATCGAACGTTTACTTAACGAGCAAGAGGAAGCTTGTATTGTTTTTACTGAACATAATAAAGAAGGGTATTCTAGAGAGAATTTATATTCAATATGGCGTTATATGATCAAAGAAGGTATAAAGGTCGGATGTAATAAAAATTTAGGTCTTTCTTATCCGGATTCTAAAGAATCTAAGACTTAAGTTTTAAATGGCGTTATATAGGGTATATAGGGAATAAAAATTCTTATAAATTTTTGAATATAATAACGTCATATAACGTCTAGTATAATGGTTTTTAGAGTGGAGAAAGATAAAAGTATAAATAATGAAGAAAAAGGTCTTATAGACCGTTGCCAAAAGGGGGATTTTGGTGCATTCCGAGAGCTTATGGAGCAGTATCAATCTCGGATTTATTCTGTCTGTTTTGGCATACTTCGTAACCGAGAGGATGCCCGTGATGTTGTGCAGGAGGTGTTTATTAAAGTATACAACTCCATCAAATCTTTCAAAGGGGAGTCCGGACTTTATATATGGATATACCGAATAGCAGTAAATACAAGTGTTGATTATTATAGAAAACGCAAGAGAAGAAGTAAAATCATTGAGCATGCATTCAAAGAAAAAAAGAGAGATAAAACAAAAATTTATCCTGAAACACCGGGGGATGTTACCCTTAATATAGAATTAAAGGATGTGGTTGCCAAAGCAATAAATTCATTACCTGATAAACATAAAGAGGTAATAATTCTTAGGGAAATAGAGGGATTGTCATATCAGGAGATTGCAAAAGTTATGCGATGTTCTGAAGGGACTGTTATGTCGCGCCTTTTTTATGCACGTAAACGTCTCATGACAATTTTAAAGAAATACATAAATAGTGGGAATAAGAAATGAAACATAATAATAAAAATCTTTGCTCGTTAGTTCAGGCATATTTCGATGGACAAATAAATCAAGACGACCTTATTCGTTTTAAAGCTCACCTGAAACATTGTCCTAATTGTCAGAATATATTGCGTAAGCTTAATTCGGTAAGTGACTTTGTCAAATCGACACAAGAGAGTGTGCCTGATAAAGCTTTTTTTGATACAATCTGGGAAAGAGTAGAAGATAAGCTTGTACAGGAGAGATTATCTGTTTTTGGCATGATGCAAGGATGGATTGATAATATATTCTACTATGTAAGGTTTTTCCTAAAGCCTGCACTTGCTGTTTGCTTTATATTTTTATTGATTATGCTGCCTCATTTAGAGAAGAGAGTAAAAGATGGTGTACATGTTGCTTTAAGAGTAGAATCAGAAATTAAGAGGATTGAAAGTAAGACTAATGTTATGATTGTTAAAACAAAACCCAAAAGATGGACTGTAATCTGGGTAATGCCCCCCCAGAGGGGAGGAGGGAAGTCAAAATGCATGGAAATCTGAATTTAGCAGTGAAGATGGTTTTTGTTTTGATTTGTGTTGTTTTTGTAAGCGTACCAGTAGTGTTGTCTAATAATAATGAAGTATCAATAAACATCACAGCAATAATGGCGTCGCATGAAACTGATTCCATAGACAGTGATCTTATGCCTATTGCCGATGAGTTTAAAACACTTTTCTCGTATTCTTCTTATAAAAAGATAAAAAAATACACCGTAGTACTTAAAGAAAATCAAAGTGATAGAATAGTATTACCCCAGGAACAGGATCTTGTTGTTGATTATAAAGGATTGGATGAAAAAGACAATATTGCCATCCATGTTTCTATGGGCGGAGTCCTTAATACTGATTTTACACTTATTGATGGCGGTCATATACTTATAGGCGGACCTGAATATGAAGACGGTGTACTTGTTTTATTGTTTGAAGCAAAGTTCTAGTTTTGGGAGAAACGTAGAGTGAGAAGAATAGCGATTCTGATAATTTTTCCATTTTTCTTAAGTGGTTGTATCTATTCAATCGAATTTACTCCCCCATATGAACCAATTCCTGCCAAAATAGAAAGACCCTTGGATATAAGTGCTAGCCTTGGTGATATTTCGAGTTGTTTCATGAAAAAATGCAAATTAACTTCAGAGAGAGAATTGATGCGCATTGATTCCGTATTTGTTGAAATGCTTGATGAAGAAAATATATTTAAAGATATTTTTCCTTATGGAAGCGTATCAGATTTAAAGATTGAAATAATACAGTATCCTGACCTTTCTTCAGATATAGCCAAAAGGGAGAAATTGTATCGTGATTTTTTAAACTGGTCTTTGCTTGGTTATATTACGCCGCTCCCTTATCCTTTTTATATGGAAGTAGATTATTCAGTAAGAATCAGTACGGAAGTTGAGGGGGCTTTATTAATCTTAAAAGAATATAAGTTTCATTTTAAAAATACCATACGCACAGCAAGTATTCTAGGTGCACGATACAGAAAAGATTCAATACAGGATCAAACGATTCAATATATAGCGCCTATGATTTTTGATAGTATAAAAAATGATTATGAATATTATAAAAAACTTGAAGAAATATTCAGTAAAAAAGATTTTCAAAAACTAAAATCGCTTACAATAAAACTTTAATACTAAAAGATCCAAAAAACATTTTAGTACATAGATGCTGATGGGATAGCAGATAAAATTTTAATTTAGGAGGTTATAATCTATTTTAGTTGACAATAAACATTTTATTTATACAATAAGGCATATTTTAAAAACTTCTATAAATATAATATTTACAATTATGTAAGGAGGAATTTAGGATGATTTCTTATAAAGAATTAGGTTTTGTTAACACTCGTGGTATGTTCAAGAAAGCTATGGAAGGCAAGTATGCCATTCCTGCATATAACTTTAATAATATGGAACAGATTCAGGCAATAATAACTGCATGCGTTGAGACCCAGTCGCCGGTTATTTTACAGGTTTCAAGCGGAGCACGAAAATATGCTAATGCAACATTGCTTCAATACATGGGTAAGGGTGCTGTTGAGATGATGAAAAATATGGCTCAAGAAAAGGGTTTGAGAGAAATTCCAATGGCACTTCATCTTGATCACGGAGATTCGTTTGAATTATGTAAGTCCTGCATAGAGTCTGGTTTTTCATCTGTTATGATTGATGCTTCTCACCATTCGTTTGAAGAAAATATTGCATTAACCAAAAAAGTTGTTGATTATGCACATCCCCTTGATGTAACTGTAGAAGGTGAATTAGGTGTATTAGCCGGTATTGAAGATGATGTATCTGCTGAAAAGTCTACTTATACCCAACCTGAAGAGGTTATTGAATTTGTTAAAAAGACGGGTGTTGATTCATTAGCAATTTCTATAGGTACCTCTCATGGAGCAAATAAATTTAAGCCGGAACAGTGCACTAAAACTGCCGACGGTGTTTATGTACCGCCGGAATTACGTTTTGATATTTTAGAAGAAATCGAAAGAAAAATTGCTGGTTTTCCAATCGTGCTTCATGGTTCTTCTTCAGTGCCTATGGAAGCAGTGAAAATTATTAATAGTAATGGTGGTGCCTTGAAAGATGCTGTTGGGATACCTGAAGAGCAGTTGAGAAAGGCAACCAAATCCGCTGTTTGTAAAATTAATATTGATTCAGACGGACGGCTTTGGATGACAGCTGCTATCAGAAAACACATGAATGAAAAGCCTGCTGATTTTGATCCTCGTAAATATTTAGGTCCTGCTCGTGAAGCATTGATTAAAATGTATAAGCACAAAAATGAACATGTCTTAGGTTCAGCAGGGAAAGCCTAATTTTTCCTCCAGAAATAGAAAAATCATAATATTTCTATCCGAATGATTGATTCGTATTCTTTTGGAAAAATAGTTATTCAGGGCAAGGAATATACTAATGATATCCTTATATACCAGGATACTGTTTATCCAGATTGGTGGAGAAAGTCCGGTCATTGTCTTTGTATTGAAGATTTAAAACTTTTAATTGATTTTAGGCCGTCAATATTAGTCATCGGGACAGGAAATGTTGGTGCTATGAAGGTTCCGGATAAATGCCTTGAGGAATTGAGAAGTGAGGGTATAGAGGTAAGAGTACAAAAGACTGAAGAGGCTTGTAAGGTTTTTAATGAATTGATACCTAAGGAAAAAGTTTCAGCTGCGTTACATTTGACTTGTTGATATATAAATATGTTTTCTATAATCTATATTTGCTGAAAAATTTTTCGATAATTCGATTTTGTAAAATTTATAATAACTTCTTAACTTGTTCTAATCTATTTGAATTGAATATTTATGTATGATACAATAATCACCAATTCGTAACTTGAAACATGCATATGCTAATATAAGATGTTTTTGTATTATTCTGGTATTCAATGAGTTATAAATAGGAGTGATTAAATTGGTAGCAAAAAAGACAAAAGATATAACAAATTTGATTCTTAATGCAAAGAAAAAAGCACGCAAGGAAACCAGTTTTGCGCCTGAGCCTGAGTTAACAACACCTATTAAATGGCCTGTAAGATGCATTGTAGGTCCCGGACTAGAAGGTGCGATTGCATGTGAAACAAAAATAGGTTATGTTAATGGTTCAAAAGGATGGCTTGTTTATAGAGGATATGATATTTTTGATCTTTGTGCTTATTCAACATTTGAGGAAGTATCTTATCTTCTTATTCACGGAAATCTTCCTAATTCTTCACAACTGAAAAGTTTCAAAAAGAAACTTTTCCAGTATAGTCACCTTCCAAATACAAAAAGGCTTTTGATGGGTTTTCCTATTGAAGATATGAACCCTATGGGAGCTCTTCGTTTAGGAACCAATCTTATGCGTCAGGAATTGACGTATAGAGATATGGACAATTACAGGCCTGATATTAAAAGTGTTATAAGTGCTGATGAAGATTCAATCCCTATGGAGACCAAACCAAAGGGAGAAGAGCGTGCTATTTATGAATTTACACATAAGAAATATTCGCGTCCTATGACTATAGATGAGCAGAGATTACACCCTGCAACGGGTCTTGATACATGTTATCATTTAATTGCAGGTGTTGCTTCTCTTGCTGCCTCAATTGCTAGGATTAGGGCAGGTCATTTACCAATAGAGCCGAATCCTGATTTGAGTCATGCTGCTAATTTTATTTATATGCTGACCGGTACTCTTCCGACTCCTGTGGAAGAGCGTATAATGGATGTTGCTTTGATTCTTCATGCTGATCATGGTATTAATGCCAGTACTTTTGCTTCTATGGTAGTTGCCTCGACGCTTTCAGATATTTATTTATCTATTGGCTCGGGTATTGCCGCGCTGAACGGACCTCTCCACGGGGGGGCCAATGAACAGGTACTGCATATGCTTGAAGAGATAGGTAATGTGAAGAATGTCAAATCTTGGTACACTAAAGCACGTAAGTCGAAACGTAAAATCATGGGTTTTGGGCATAGGGTATACAAGGCGTATGACCCGCGCGCACGGGTATTAGGGCCTCTTGCAGATTATTTGGCAAAGGATAATAAAAAAGGTAGAGCCCTTTTTCAGATTGCTCAAGCTTTAGAGAATGAGGTAGTTTCAACACTCGGGGCTCAGAAAGGAATATTTCCTAATGTTGATTTTTATTCCGGAATTGTATATTCATGCATGGGTATTCCTGTTGAATTTTTTACTCCTATATTTGCCGTAAGCCGTGTTTCGGGATGGACTGCCCGCATATTAGAATACCTTGAAAATAACCGCATTTTTCGGCCTCGCGCAATGTACATCGGGGATTTTGACAGGAAGTATGTTCCTGAGAAAAAAAGGAAGTAGTTATAATTTTACGGACCATATTTATATTAGATAAAGATTTTGGTGGAGAAAATGAGAGATAAAAATAAAAAATTAATTTTGGGTTTTGGATTTGACAGTGATGACGATCATATAAGAATTACCAGAGGCGATAATTTTTATATAACAGGCGGTTCTAAGAGCACACATAAATCAATGAGCAATAAGGTAATGGAATTTAAAAAAGTGTTGGGAAAGAGGGGTAAAACTTTAGACGATATTTCAGACGAAGAGATTGATCAACTTGCACATAAGGTAGGTTTGAAGATATTTAAAAAAAATAAAGACGAGTCTTTCGTAAATGATAACTAAAATGAATTTCTTTACAAAGAAAGGAATTAGCTATGGTTGATTTTAAAATACTTATAGTTGAACACGATGATGAAATGCGGAATATAATGACTAAATCTTTAAAGGATTCATTCAAAACCGAAGTGGTCAAGACCGGCAGTGAAGCTTTGAAAAAAATTTCCGATTTCAAACCGGAGTTAATTCTAATTGATTTTCAGATTGAGGATATGAGCAGTGTTCAACTCCAGCAAGAAATCTCTAAAAGTAATCCTGAAATTCATACTGTAATGGTTAGTAACGTTGACCGCAGTAAGATTTCATTGGAATCCATGAGACGTAGGGCTATGGATTATATCTACAGGAGTACTGATACAGAGAGGTTTCTTAATGATATATGTAAGTTAGTACGGTATCTTATTGATACAAAAGATAAAGCTCGTAATGAAGGCGCTCTTGTAGCTAGTGGGTTTTATGATCTAGCGAAAAAGCTATATGAAGAAAAGAAATGGACTGTCGAGGAGATTCAAAAGATTCTTGAGGACAGGAATAAATAGGTTATTTGATACAGTGTCCGATTTAGTAATTCTCCATGAATAAATTGTTTAACAGTATAAATGTTCTATAAAATACCTTCTTTTATAAATTAATTTCATTTACAAAAAACCCGTTGTACCACCTCATAGGTGATATAACGGGTTTTGTATAGGTAGAAAAAAAATGAGGATAAATCCCTTTTTTTATTAAAGTTTTGGATCTTGACTTAAAAAGTAAGTCAAACGACCTCTTTTTTAAATGGAATTTATCCTCTGTAAAATATTACGGCATAAATGCGATTAACTTTAGTATAAATAATAGCATATTTACAAGAATAATACAAGAGTATGACAATTAGTTTTAAGGTAAAATTAATAATTGTTTTTGTTTTTATATCATTGTTTATCAGTTTTATTTCCCTTTATCTGATATATACTAAAACAATCCAAGCCCAGATGGAGGATTTGAAGGCTTCATTATTAATGACTGCCGCTTTAGGGGCAGAACTCATTGACGGTGATGCACATAAAAATATTAAGCTCGAGAGTTCAAGTATCAGCAGTACTTATTATCAGCATATTAAAAGAAAATTGCATTTAATTCGTAAAGCCAATCCAAAGATTAGGTATGTATATACTATCAGTAAAGATGAAGATGAAGAACGCCTCTTTTTTGTAGTAGATTCTGCGCGTATAGAGGAACTTTTTTCTTATCCTGGCGACAGTTATGAAAGTTTAAGTGAACCTGATGTATTTGCCGCTTTTGACGGTCCACAGGTCAATAAAGAGCTTATTAAGGATACATGGGGTTCTTATATGTCTGGTTATGCCCCAATATATGACGCCCAGGGAAGAGCAGTTGCTGTATTAGGGTTAGATATGTCTGGTGAAACCATTGAAGAGACTCAAAAAGTTGTAAGGCAAAATATGGTTACTATTTTTATTTTCGCTGTTATTTTATCGGTATGTTTAGGTATTGTACTTGCTCTTCGTTTGACTAATCCAATTAATAAACTTGTCTTAGGAACCCAGAAGATTGCTGAGGGGGATCTTAACGTTAAAGTTGATATAAATACGAAAGATGAATTAGGGAAACTCGCTCATTCATTTAATCATATGGCAGCAGCATTAAAAGAAAGTGATAAAAAATTACGTATGAGTTTTTTGGATACAATACGGTCGCTTACGACTGCTCTGGAAGCTAAAGATCCGTATACAAGAGGTCATTCGGAACGTGTTATGCAGTATGGCGTGGCTGTGGCACGTGAATTGGGTGTTCCTGAAGATGAAATTGAGGATTTAAAGTATCTATATATAATGCATGATATAGGAAAAATAGGTATTGATGATACTATCTTGAACAAACCAGATTCGCTTTCTGAGGAAGAACGGAAAGTTATAAGCGAACATTCTGAGATTGGAGGAGATATATTAGCTCCGATTAGTTTTATGAATGAACAACTGATGCAGATTGTCAGAAGCCATCATGAACGACAAGACGGCAAAGGATATCCTGAAGGGTTGAAGGAAGATGAAATCCCTTTATCAGTGGCCATTCTTACTGTTGCTGATGCTTATGACGCAATGGTTACCGATAGACCATATAGAAAGGCTTATGATGTCCAGAGAGCAAAACAGGAATTAATTAATGGTTCTGGCACTCAATTTAATAAAAAAGTGGTCGATGCATTTATTAGGGTGTTAGATCGTAAGGGAGCAGGAGAAAAATGAATAACAATCATAAAAAGAAAGACAAAATAAAGATTGTAATAGGAATGGAGGATAGCGCTCAAAAGGAAGAAATCGTAGAGATTTTGTCGCAAACATATTCCGTAGAGACTGCCTCCGATTCCGAGGAAGCATATCATTTGATTCATAAATTTGATCCCGACCTGGTAATTTTAGATTATTCTCTTTCTAAGATGCATCCTATAGACCTTCATAACGGTATATCTTTCATTCATTCGTATATGCATCTGGTTATTTGTGTGACAAGCGACAATTTAGAAGTTGCACGGAGGGTATGGCATAGACGCGCAATGGATTTTATTTTCAAACCATACCACACAGTTTGTTTTGTCCAGGATGTTAACAAAATTGTCCGCTACATTTTGGATAAGCGTGAATTAGATAAATTGCATAGACGTATCAAAGCTATGGAAGATGAGCTCAAAGAGATAAAAAAAGAGAAAGGTATAACCTAAAATTTGTCTTTTTTATGTTTTAAAAATTATTTGGAGATATTAAATGGCATTAAAGCATAAGGTTAGAATTGCTATTGGCTTGCATGAATACAAACATATAAATGAGGTAGTTGATATTTTAGGCCAGATGCATGATATCGAAATTGTTGCTGATTCAGAAGAAGCTTATCATACCATTCATGCCTTTAAACCTGACATAGCTGTTCTTGATTATGCACTTTCTAAAATACACCCCATAGAATTGTATGAAGGGATTGCGCTGGCCCATGCAAATGTTCATTTTGTGATATGCGTAACAGAGGAAAATTATAGAATTGCACAACGAGTTTGGAAGAGGAGAGCCAGTGATTTTATTTTTAAACCATTCCATCCGGCGCAATTTGTTAATGATATTAATAAGATCGTAAGGAATGTATTTAACTTTAAAGAAATCGAAGAATTGAATGAACGCATTAAACTTTTGGAAAAAGAACTTAAAAACCTGAGGATACACTTATAATTCAATCCCGATATACCTTTTATAAAGAAGTTTTTTTATCTTCCTACCATAAATCCCGACCATAAGGTTTAATTTTTCTATATAAGAATTCTTATATGAATAAAAAATCCGTTTATTCATATAAGGCCTTGTCCCTTAAGCTTTTTTATTGTGTTGTCACGATGAGTACCGTTCCAAAAAATTTTTTTACACGACTTACATATATAAAATGAAGAATTTATTTCATATACGTGAGGAGGGACTCTATCTTGAACATATTTTTTTTCAATTGGTTCAATTATATTGTTACATTCAAGGCATCTACTGAAAACATTAATTCGTTCATTTTTTATATCTAATTCTTTATATACCTGTTTAAGTTGCAGAAGATAATCATCTTCTTTAATTATAATATATTTGGGGAGCATATAACGGCCTGGTATGTGCCTGTCTTTGGTAATCAAAATGCGGCGGTCTTTAAGACATATACGTAAGAGTTCGGGATTCGATATTGAATTAAAATAAAGTGTGTCAAATCCTAGAATCCTCAGCCATTTAGCAAGACGTCCCAGCATGTCATCACAAATAAATTTCATAATATAGCAAATTTTTATTTGTTTTGATTTTTTTATTAATTATTTCGTTTAACTATTACTTAATTTAAAAAATCTATTCTTATCTTGCTTTTGATAGTTTTATCTATTATAATCCAATTAAATATACAAGTGATAAAAAAATAATAATTATATTAAAAAAGAAAGGAACTTAAATGAAACGAGATATAATATTTTTAGGTGCTATTATATTACTAATTTTTAGTTCCGGCTGTACAGCAATGAAGCAGAACACCAATAGCATTAATCAGTTAAAGAATCAAATGGTTAATGTTGAGTCGATTTTATCCCGCCAGAATCTCTTAATTCAACAAAATAAGAGCGATATTAATGCATTGTTAGATAGAAATGATGAACTTGCAATTTCACTTTCTCGTGTTAGAGAACAGGCAGCCACTGTTCCAAGAATTGCTCCAGCCCCTTCTTATCAATCCGCTGATGTTACACCGGCCCAAACACCGTCATCATTTATTAGCGATAAATTACAGCCTCAGCCTTCAATTCGTAACATTCAAATGGCACTTCGTAATGCAGGATTTTATATCGGCAATATAGATGGAAAAGTAGGTCCTTTAACACGGAGTTCAGTCAAAAAATTTCAGCAGGCTAATGATTTAACTGCAGACGGTATTGTCGGGCGTAAAACGTGGGCAAAATTAAAAGATTATTTATAAAGTAAAACTATATCAATTCCCAAAATTAGTTAGTTGTATCTATGGAGAATAAATTATTATGCAGGCATCTAATTTGCGACGGGGGATGTTTATATTATATCAAAGTAATATACAGGAGATTATTGATTTTAAACATGTAACACCAGGAAACAAGAGGGGTTTTGTTCAAATCAAAATTAAAGATATTTTAAGCGGAAAGATTATTACTACTAAATTTGGTTCGTCTGATGATGTTGAACTTATTAGTCTGGATTCGAGGCAAGTCCAGTTTTTATATCAAGACGGTGATGGATATCATTTTATGGATATGAGTAATTATCATTCATTTTCATTTAACGAAGAAATGATAAGCGATGATAAGTATTATCTTATTGAAAATATGGAATTGTCTGTGCTTTTTCATGATGAACAGCCTGTGAAGATACAATTGCCACGTCATATAACTTTAAAAGTTTCTGAAGCAGAGCCTTGGATAAAAGGTGACTCTGTTTCAAATAATATGAAGCCTGTGACATTAGAGACAGGATTAAAGATTCAAGCGCCGCTTTTTATTAATTCCGGTGATTCAATTAAAGTTGATACCATCAATGGTGAATATTTAGGGCGGCAATAGATTGCTTTAAGTATTTTTCAATAAAGATTTTTTGCTATATAGCCGTAATTAATAAAAATATAAAATCATATAATATTTACTTAATATATATTTAACACTTTTTAAACAACCAAAAATATGAAATTTTTAGTTATACTCATAATATTTATATTTACGTTTGGATTTATCTCAAATGCCCAGGCAATTGAGGACGGTTATGATAAGTTTACTGGGGATGAAGATTCTGAAACAATAGAACCAAAAAATACCTTCGAAAATATTATAGATTCACCTGCCTTAGGAGTAAATCTTATCCAAAAAGTTATTAATAAAGTTGCTGTTTGGCTTGAAACGTACCATGTTTCTGAGAAGCTTATATACATTTATGATGAAATTACTGAACGAGGTATCTATCCGTTGAGAATTGATATTGGTGAACGGCACGGTGATCCTCCCGGAGTGGAGTTTAATTATGGCATTTATCCTTCACGGAATGAAATAGCGACTCACAGTGTGGCTAAACCGTTAAGCGTTCAATATCGTAAGGAGTTTGACATATCAGATTTTGATATAGGCAGAATGATTGAGGTGAATACATGGATACAATTCGGATTTCAGTATTATCACGACTACGGTTTTCAATTCAAATTAGATGATATTTTAAACTCAGGAAATTATTTGAAAAGTACGTTTCGTTATCAAGATTCTCATCTGGAGGATTTTTTTGGTGAAGGCCCTAATATTTCGATCGCTGATGGTTATTCTTTTAGTCTGGAAGAAACATCTGTATCACTGGCTCTGGGGCGTGAATTTTCTGATCAATGGTGTGTTGAATTAGGGGGCATATTTAGTACAATTGATGTTTTTGAAGCTAAAGATAATAATAATCACAAAAGACCGATTAGTCAGTTTGTGAATTTAGATGGTCGTCACGGTACGGATCTTTTAGGTCTTGGTCTTTCCATTGAGCATGATACGCGTGATAATGAGGATGATCCCAAAAATGGAGGTTATCAGCGTTTTAAAGTTGGCTACTACGAAGGTGTTAATGGGGATAAGTATGGTTATACAAAATACAGGTTTGATATAGCCCAGTATTTTCCGGTTGGTAAATATCTTCCTTTTTTATATTGGGATTCGGCTTTAGCTGTTCGTATCGCGGGTGAAATGAATGATGACCTTAATGATGATAGAATACCTTTTTTTGATCTTGCCCGTTTAGGCGGTGGTGAATCAATCAGAGGTTATCAGTATAATAGGTTTTTTGACGAAAATAGTTTATTTTATAGTCTTGAATATCGGTATAATATTTGGGCTATAAGGGATTATAAAGTTGATGCATCTGTCTTTTTGGACGGGGGATGGATTTTTGATGAATTTTCAGAAGTAGAAATGGACAAGCATAAGTCAGGATATGGGTTAGGCTTTCGTTTAATTGTTCCACGGTTTACACTTTCTATTCAGGGAGCGCATAGTGATGATGGAACCGAATTTTATGCAAAAGTGAACCCAATTTTTTAAATAATATTATGAAGGTTACTGTAATGAGCAGAATAAAAATAATTATATTTTTATCATGTATACTTATACAAATGGGTAGAACTAGTATCTGGGCGGAAGATGAAGGAACAATTGTTTCTGGCATTAATCCTTATCCCGTTCAAGAATTAAAGTATAAACAGCAGTCTTTATATGCTGATTTTGTTGATAATCATGTTTTTGATAGGTTTCAACAATATTTAATGCTTTCAAGAAATTATCAAAGGTTATTTAATATAGATGTTCAAGCTCAGATGGTGAATAGTTTTGATGAGTTGCCTGATACGCCGTTTTTTACCAACCGTAATGGCAGGAAACTTCTAACTATAGAGGAAATTAAAAAGGGATCTAATGTTAATACCGGACCGGATACATTAGGTGAGTGGATTATTACAAAGGGTAAAGTTGAAGGACGAAACCCAGGATTTTTTATTACAGACAGCCGCGGTGATAAATATCTGATTAAACTTGATCGCATGAAATATCCCGAAATGATTTCAAGCTGTGAAGTAATTGCCAGTAAGTTGTTTCATGCTATTGGGTATAATGTTCCTCAATATACTATTTGTTATTTTAATACCGATATATTAAGAGTGGCAGAGGATGCCTTGTTTTATGATTCTGACGGATTTGAGAAGCAGTTTACCCTGGAGAAGGCGTTAGAATTAATTGAAGAAAACGGGTTTAAAAATAATAAAGGCCTTTATCGTTCTGTAGCAAGCAAAATAGTGCCTGGTGTACCCAAAGGCTATTTTAGTTTCCAATCTAATAGGTCAAAAGATTTGCTTGATCCGGTGCGGCATGAAGACAGGAGAGAAGTTCGTGGATTAAGAGTATTTTCCTCCTGGCTCAATCATCATGATACAAGAAGAGGAAATACCATAGACATGATTGTTGAGCAAAAGGATGGATGGTATGTTAAGCATTATTTGATTGATTTTGGTTCATGTCTTGGAAGTCATAATATGCGTTATAAATATCCCGAAGCAGGGCACGTACATGTTATTGATGTGATGGAGGTTTTAAAATCTTGGTTGTCTTTGGGACTTTATAAAAGACCTTATTGGCAAGATATAGAACCTTTTTCTCCTGCGGTTGGTTATTTTACAAGCGATCATTTTAGGCCCGGTAAATGGAAACAAATGATTCCTAACTATGCATTTGATAAAATGACAAAACGTGATGCTTTTTGGGCTGCGAAGATAGTTATGACTTTTACCGATGAGCAGATTGAAGCAGCAGTATCTACGGGTGATTTAAGTTTGCAGGAGGATAGAGAATATTTAACGAAGATTATTATTGAAAGGCGGGATATACTTGGTGAATACTGGTTTAGTCAAATTAATCCGCTTGATAATTTTTCGTTAAAGGGGCAGAAGGGCGCGTGTATTTTTAGTTTCGATAATTTGTATAAAAAATACGGCTTTGCAAAGCTTGGGGATATAGAAAAGTATAAATTTTCTGTTTTTAATATAAACGATGAAGGGGAAAGAGTAGCTCTGCTTAGTTCATTTGAAAGTAAGGATGAAGGTATAAATATTCCCTCAAATCTTTTTGAACGCGGTAATACTTTTGAAATAGCAATTAAAACATGCGGCAAATATAAACATTGGCGCAAAGAAGTATCGGTTATTGTTAATGAAGATATGCAGATTATAGGCATTAATCGCGATGAATAAAAAATATCTTTTTGGATATAGCAAAAGAATATTCTGAAAAGATAATATTATTAGGGCCGACTTAATAGTCGGTTTTTTTTATCCCTACAGTTGAATTTTATGATTTCTTTTGAAAAATTTATAAGACCGATAATGGAAATTAAAAAAGGGGAATGGACTAAGACCATTCTCACATTTTTATATTTCTATCTTACCATAACAGCATATTACATACTAAAGCCAGCCCGTAACTCTTTGTATATTAATTACTTAGGAGCTGACAACATTCCTTATGCAATTATGTTTATTGCAATAATTTCTTATTTTGTTATCTCTGTATACACAAAATATGCTGAAAAAGTAGAACATAATAGAGTAGTCACTTTATTTTTATTTGCTTCTGTAGCATGCCTCTTTATTTTCCGCTGGGCATTTCAGTTTGAATCAAATAATATTGCCTCAATTACATCATTTATATTTTTTATATGGGTAACTTTATTTAGCGGTATAACAGTAATGCAATTTTGGGTCCTTGCTAATGATGTTTTTGATTCACAGGCTGCTAAACGTTTATATGGTTTTGTCGGAACCGGAGGAATACTTGGCGGTATGACAGGAGGTTTTATCGCTATGTATGCAAAAAAGTTAGAAACGGAAAATCTTCTTTTAGTTGCCTCAGGTTATATTATTTTAATGATTATTCTTTATAATTTTATTTGGTCCCGTGAGAAGCATAATTTGGTTAAAGAAACTATTAAGAATGATGAGAAAATTACTAAAAAAGAAGCTTTTCATATTATTAAAAACTCAAAATATTTAATTTATGTTTTGCTCATTGTGGGGCTCATGAAATTTGTAACAGTGCAAACCGAGTGGCAATATAATAAATTTGTTGAGATACAGGTGAGTAATAAAAATGATATGACCGTTTTTTTTGGTCAAATATTCGCTTCTCTGAGTATTATTGCTTTGATGATTCAATTGCTTATAACAAGTCGTGTTTTAAAAAAATTTAGTTTTAAAGGGGCGCTCATGCCTCTGCCGCTTGGGCTTTTCCTAGGTTCTTTAACCATTATCTTTTTTCCATTCCTGTGGGCAGCATCTATCTTAAAAATATCTGACGGAAGTTTGAGATATTCGATTAATCAAACCGCGACTAATTATCTGTATCTTCCAGTTTCACGACAGGTACGTTATAAAATAAAACCTTTTATTGACGTATTCGTTTATCAGTTTGCAAAGGGATTCGGCGGGTTATTGACTAAAATATATTTAGTTGTTATTGTTTTTTTTCAAGTAAACGAAGGAATAAAAGCTTCTGCCATAAGTTATATAAATATTTGCCTTTTAGCTGTCTGGATATTAGTCATCTTTTTGCTTAAGAAGGAATATCCGAATGAAATTCGAAAATTCCTAAAGGGAAACAGCTCTCATAAGAAAAAACGCAAAGAGCTTAGAACTTCTTTTATTAAAGATTTTTTTGATAAAGCCCCTTCAGAGGTGATTAAAGAATATGAGGATCTTTTATCTGAATCACATAAAAGGAGCGTAAATGTCAGGCTTGCAGTATGTGTAGCATTATATGAAGGTGGGGAAGACAAAGATCGTCTTCGTACCTTTATTGAAGAGATAGTAAAAACAGAGGGGATTATTGATAAACCCTATTTTTCAAATTCGCAGGATGAGGTTAATGAATTATTGCACGCTCTGGCTGATAGAAAAGATGCGTCTTCACGTTATGATGCTATTAAGACTTTAAATAAAATAAGGATTAAGAATGGTACTCTCGACTTTGATACGGATATCATTCATAAAGAAGTATTACAGGAGATAAATGATTATTACAAATCGTTTATGACGTACTTGTTATATGAATCTTTATTAAAACGTAACAAAAAAGATAATAATCAGAAAGATTTTTTAAATATAGCACTGGAAAATATTTTAGATGAAAACGTTGAACGCATTTTTAGACTTTTAGGCCTGTTGTATAATTCTGTTGATGTTTATACCGTATATCAGGGATTATTGGACGATAATGTATTTGTCCGGGCAAATTCTCTTGAACTTTTAGATGGAATATTAAAAGACAAAAAACTTAAAAAAAAGATATATCCTCTGCTAGACGGCGAACTTTCTTTATTCGGTCCGGAAAGAGCGGGTTATTTTACATCAAAAATGAAACTCAACAGAGTTGATGCCATAAAAAATGCTCTTCACAGTGATGACAGATGGCTGTGTGTATGTGCTATGTTTATGATTATGAAGTTTAAGTTTACTGAATTATACGAAGAGGTGCAAAAGATAGCTAAATCTAAAGATGGATTGAGGAATGAAGCCGCACAATTTATAATAAAAAGGATTTCATCACCTAATGGGGCAGTAAATAATGCGTAGTGATTTTCTAATCTTTATAGGGCATAAAGACGAGACGTTCGCAAATAAATCCAAAGAGTTATTGAGCAATTTTTACTCAGTTTCAGCCGCAACATCTGGAGAAAAGATTGTTAATGATATTTTAGAGTTAAGACCTGATTTAGCTGTTTTAGATTTTGATATCCCGGAAATTGATGTATTGAACTTATGTGAAAAGTTAAGCGGTAATTATCCTGAGATAAATACGGTTATTTATGTGTCCCTTGAAAACATTAA
>CAZLCT010000001.1:48736-72869 GCA_964558015.1 uncultured bacterium
ATTAAATTGGCAAGGAAAAAATGGCGTAAACGGGCATTGGATTATATAGTCGGACCACTTAAACCTGAAGAATTTTTAGAAGATGTCAGCAAGGTTGTCAGATATATTCTTATTGAAAGGGAAAGAGAAACTTTGATTCGTAATAAAATTGAACTACGCTACAGGCTTAATAATTATTTTATACAATTGAAGAAACTTGTAGAAGAGGCACAGCAAAACAAAGATTGGAATATAGTAGATTCTTTAGCGAATGAATTGGGACAGTTGGAAAGCATAATTAAAGATATTGATGCACTCTCATAAGAGGGGAAGCGGATTATGAGGTTTTAACCTGCATAGTCCGCTTTTTTTATTCAGAGCCGATGACCAGGGTCGAACTGGTGACCTACGGTTTACGAAACCGTTGCTCTACCGGCTGAGCTACATCGGCTTATTTAGTTTGAGGCGATGAAAGAATATACCAAAATATTTTATGCGCGTAAAGTGAGTTTTTTTGTTTCCGTGGCTATTCGTGTTTTTATTTGTGGTAATTAGTGTAATGTCGTCATTTACTTCTGTCTGCGCATATGAGAGGGAAGGATTTTAAGCATCTCTCTGTATTTAGCAACGGTACGGCGGGCAATTTTAATACTGCGTGCTTTTAGTAATGTTACCAGTTTTGAATCACTATACGGTTTTTTGGGATCCTCATTTTCAATTAAAAATTTTATCTTTTCCATAATACTTTTCTGCGATTCAAAAGACCCGTCTTCTGTTTCCATCTTATTGGAAAAGAACATTTTGTAAGGGATCGTGCCTTGAGGTGTGCTGATGTATTTACCTGAAGTTGCACGTGATACGGTTGATTCATGTATGCCTACTTCTACAGCAATATCCTTAAGGCGTAATGGTTTTAGAAAAGCAAATCCCCGTTCAAAAAAGTCTGATTGCACTTTAACAATTTGCTCAGTTATTTCACGTAATGTAGATTTTCTTTGATCTAGCGCTTTAATAAACCAAAATGCGGCATTAATTTTAGAGCGCAAATATTCTTTTGTTTTAGAGTCGGTCTTTTTATCTTTTATCATTGCTCTGTATTTTTTATTAATCCGAAGATGCGGTACATGTTCATCATGGATTTCTATGGTATAACCGCCTTCGGCCGAATCAGAAGGATATACAGAAGCATCCGGAATTATCGTAGTTGCCTCATCATGGTAGAAGAGACGTCCGGGTTTTGGTTCTAATGATGTGATAATATCAAAAGCTTTTTTCACCGTTTCTTCGCTTAGGGACATAGTGCGGACGAGCTGGGGCAGGTCTTTTTTTTCTACAAGTTTAAAATGGTCTTTTACCATTGTATGTGCATTTTGAACATCCTGCTTATTATTTTTATTTTTCTTTTGCAATAATTGTATGATAAGGCACTCTTGTAAATTGCGGGCGCCTATGCCGGGGGGGTCTAAGCTTTGTATGGTTTTTAAAACCGCATTTACTTTTTCCAAAGGGACTTGAAGTTGTTGAGAAAGTTCATCAACCGTAATTTTTAAATATCCGTTGTAATCTATATTACCTATTATATGATTAGCTATATTCTTATCTTCCTCATCCAGTCCAATGAATGTAAGCTGCCATAATAGATAATCGCTCAATGTAGGAGCCTGATTGATAATGGATTCTCTATAATTATGCTTTTTTTCTAAATCTTCAATAGATTCAAGTTTTGTATTATATTCTGAGTAGAGAGTCGTTTTAAGGGTTTCGTCGAGCTGATCAAGTTTGTCAAATGTATCTTGAAAGTCGAGTTCTTCATTTTTAGCATCAGTTAAAGGCTCACCGTCTTCCTTTTGTTCTGTAGATGATATTGAGGGTACTTCTTCTAAAGCTGGATTTTCGGCTAGTTCTTGTTCTACAGTATCTTGCAACTCAAGCAGGGGAAGTTGCAATAATTTAATATATTGCTTAATTTGTGGGGATAGAATCAATTTTTGACTTTGTATTTGCGAGAGTCTCTGTTCAAATGCCATATTTATAATAACCTATATTTTATTAAAAAACCAGTTGTCTTAAAGTGAACTAAGTTTATGTTTTATTTAGATTTACATAAATTAAGATAACACTTTTTTTGGGTTTTGTCAAAGTAATTGACAATGAGGTCTTATTTTAATATAATTTTGAAATCTTTTATATAAGATTATTATTTTTAATGAGTTACTGCCAGAATTTATATATTTTTTTATTTTTTATTCCTTTGTATTTAATATAAATAATTACTTCAATAATAGTTTTGTATTTTGTATATATTGCACTAGTACTCGGGAGGGAAAATATTTATAATAGATGCTGAGATTTCATTTTGAAATCTCCTTTTTATGAAGGATACAATGGTAAAAAAGAATAATAAAAGTATAGAAAATGAAAATAATATCCCTCTCAGTGACGGCGGTGTGAAGAGAAAGAATATCCCTGCCGGTTTGTGGACCAAATGTGTTGAATGCAAGCATGTTATCTTCAATAAAGTTCTCCGCGAAAACCTTTCCGTATGTCCTAAATGTGGATATCATTTCATAATTGGAGTTGAGGAGCGAATAGAGCAGTTCCTTGACCAGGGTTCCTTTATACAGTCTGATTCCGAAATGGAATCAATGAATCCCTTGAATTTTAAAGCAGTTAAGACTTATGATGAAAAAATAAAGCAAGATCAGAAAAAGACAGGGATGCGCTCTGCATGTGTCGTTGGAGAGGGAAGACTTTTAGGTAGAAGTATTGCTTTTGGGGTAACGGATTCACGTTTTATAATGGGGTCCATGGGATCAGTAGTGGGGGAAAAGATTACTCGATTGGTAGAATTTGCTCTTGAGGAGAAGCTTCCACTTGTAATTATTTCTGGTTCTGGCGGAGGTGCGCGGATGTATGAGGGGGTTTTTTCACTTATGCAAATGGCCAAGACCTCCTCGGCATTAGCAAAGTATCAGCAGTCTCGTCTTCCTTATATTTCTATTTTGACAAATCCTACTATGGGAGGAGTTATGGCAAGCTTTTCTTCTCTTGGGGATGTCATTATTGCCGAACCAAGAGCACTTCTTGGATTTGCCGGACCGCGTGTTATAGAACAAACTATCAAACAAAAATTGCCGGAAAATTTTCAAACGTCAGAGTTCCTTCTTGACCATGGAATGGTTGATATTGTTGTTGAAAGAAAATTATTGGCTGAAACCGTGAAGAGGACATTGGATTTCTTAATGAAATAATTTAAAGGATTAACTAATCATGTCGCGTGTTATATTAAAAAATGTCTCTAAAGTTTTTTTAGAAAATTTTGTTGCGGTTAATAATGTTAGTTTTGAAGTAGCTGATAAAGAATTTGTCGTTCTGGTTGGCCCTTCAGGTTGCGGTAAATCAACCACTTTACGCATGATTGCCGGATTAGAAGAGATAACCAAGGGTGAAATATTTATCGGAGATGTTCTTATTAATCATGTGCAGGCCAAGAATAGAGATATAGCTATGGTGTTTCAGAATTATGCATTATATCCGCACATGACTGTTTATGACAATTTGGCATTTGGCTTAAAATTACGTAAATATCCCAAGAAAGAAATAGACAGGAGGGTACATGAAGCGGCTGAGATACTCGGCATAACTTCTTTCCTGGACAGAAGACCCAAGACACTTTCCGGTGGACAGAGACAGAGGGTAGCAGTGGGACGTGCTATTGTTAGAAAACCGAAAGTATTTCTTTTTGATGAGCCTCTCAGTAACTTAGATGCAAAGTTGAGGGTTCAAATGAGATATGAGATACAAAAATTGCATACGAATTTGAAAGCAACAATGATTTATGTTACCCATGATCAAATTGAGGCCATGACCATGGGAGATAGAATTGTAGTGATGAAGGACGGAGTAATTCATCAAGTTTCACAGCCTATTGAATTATATGAAAAACCTGTAAATAAATATGTCGCCGGTTTTATCGGTTCGCCTCCAATGAATTTTATGCATGGTAAAATCATTAAGAAACAGGACGGATATTATTTTAGAGAAAAAACATGTACAGTTAAAATATTACCTGCTGCGTATGATAAGGTACGCCACTATGAGTCGAGATCGGTTATTTTAGGCATTAGACCTGAGGATATCTATGATAAACTGTTTGCACAATATGCTTCTGATGAGTTTGTTGTCAAGGCAAGGGTAGAAGTTGTAGAGCCTATGGGCGCTGAAGTGTATTTATCACTAACAACAGGGGCAAGCAATTTTGTTGCCCGGGTAAATGCACATGATGTAGTTTCAATCAATCAAGATCTTGACCTTGTTTTTGATATGGCAAAAGCTCATTTGTTCGATATAAATACTGAAGAAGCCATTATTTAGTATTACTAGTTTTAGCTTAAGAACATTAAGTTTCTTTTACAAGATTTATAATGTGTTACAAGTCATAACAAGGCATAACAAGGCATAACAAGCGGTAAAGGGTAAAGGGCATAGAGCATGGCACATAGAGTGAACGCTTTGTCCCGCCCTTTCGGAACCCTAACGGTCAAGAAAGAGCGGGGCTTTGCACTATGCTCCATACTACATGCACTATGCCTTTTTCCACCTGTGATGCCCTGTGATCCCCTGTTATGACCTATTTTTTCTAATACATCTATAACATTTGATTTTTGGATATTGATATGTCCAATTTGAAATATAAAATTTTGTTGATTGCACTCAGTTCGTTATTTTTTTTCATTATAACAGTTTTTGTAATCCAAACATTTGCTAATATCTCAGATTCGCTCGCTACCCCTTCCTTTTTATTCCATTTAAGCATTGCAAATTTTTGCTGTACATTTCCTATTGCGATTTCATGGATTGCGTGTGCTCCTTGGTGTTCGATAATTTTTATTATATTAAGTATCGGAGTTTGTTTACTTACCTTTTTAAAAACGCAGAGTGGTTATTTCCTTATTTATATTGGGTATTTTATTTTTCTAACCTTTCTTCTTGGATGGGAAAATAAAAGGAAGAAAGACAGCCTTGTTATTAATGAGCTGGATACCGAAAAAGTTGTCGAAGAAAAAAATATATTAGAGCAGGGATTGAATAAAAAGTCTCAAGCCCTTGAAACATTCCTGCACCAATATGCAGATTATTCTAAGTTAAGAAATGTAATCGATGATTTTTCTTCCACATTATCCCTTAATAAATTATGCAATTTAATCGTAGAACATACGCTGAATAATATCGGTAAAGGTGAGCTGGTATTATTATATTTGGTCGATTTAAATGAGAACAGTTTATCTTTAATTTCTTCTGTCAGCATTGATAAAAGACGAAGGACAAAGATAAAAAAGGGGGATATTTTCGATCAATGGGTTTTAAAAAATAAGCAGCAGCTTTTAGTCGGTGATATAACCAAGGATGTTAGATTTGATAAGCATCTGATTGCTATGGGGGATGAATTTAAAAGTATAATGGTGACCCCGATAATTCATGAATCCCGTGTTGTGGGGACATTGCGTATAAATTCAGAAAAAGGCGAAGAATTTTCAACTGACGATTTAAGGGTATTAAGTATTATAGGAGGCATTGCTTCTTCTGCAATTAGCAATGCACTCCTTTACCAGAAAACGGAAGAATTGGCAATAAAAGATTCTTTGACTGGACTTTTTGTCCATCGGTATTTTAAAGAACGTTTAAAGGAAGAGCATAAGCGGGTTTTATTAACCAAAGCACCTTTAACCTTACTCATGGCTGATCTTGATAATTTCAAATCATATAATGACCGCTACGGCCATGCTGCAGGTGATATTATTTTGAGGAAAGTCGGAGATATATTTTGTTCACATATAAAAGAAAACGGTATTGTTGCCAGATATGGGGGAGAGGAATTTGCAGTTTTATTGCCAAAAATTAATAAGAGTGAGGGATTAACCTTAGCAGAGGAAATACGAAGCGCGATAGCGAATGAGAAGTTTGAGTTACGCGGCATTGACACAAAAATTACGATTTCCATTGGGGTTGCTAATATACCTGATGATACTTTAGATTCTGAGGAGTTGATTAAGTCTTCTGATCAATATTTATATGTTGCGAAGAAAAAGGGAAAGAACCGGGTTAGCGGTTGATGCCAGATAAGGGCTAAAGTAATGATTAAGAAACAGATGGTATTTATAGCTTTGATTGGAATGATGTGCTTATTGTGTCTGACACCATTTTTTGATACTGTTTTATTTTTAAGTTTAAATTCAGCCGCATTTTTGTTGATGACAGTGATAGTTTTAAAGGCTAATAGTTTTTATGCATTTGCTGCCTTTATATTGTTTTTAATCTCGTCTGTAATTAATATCAACTTTTTGTCTTTGAAAATTTTATATATTATATATGTGTGTGCTGCCTTGTTTGCAGTGTTATTGTTGTATTATTATCACACTCTGTGCAGGAGGCAAATCAGTGAAAGCCATGATAGAAAACTTCAGGCCCAGAAAGATAGAAACGAATTAGAGTATCAATGCAAGGTTAAAGAGGAGAGTCTGAAGGGGTTGTATAAAAAAGGGGATGAGATTTTTAAATTATTTGAAGTCGCAAAAGAATTTAATGAATGCATAAGTTTTAATGAAATTGGAAAAATATTAACCGACAAAATATTTTATGACCTTCCTTTTAAAAGCGGAAAATTAATAATACTTGAAGGGGGTAAGAAAAAGAGTGTTTTTAAGATGTACCGATTTTCCGAGCAGATTTGGGAGGAAACTTTAGATGAAGGGGGTTACAATATTGAAAAATTAATTTTATTCCTTGATAGGAATAAAAAAATGTTGGAAATAACTCATAAATCAGTGAAATCTTTTGATTTTATCGATCAAAACACAGTCGAATTCCCGGTTTGGATATTCCCTTGCATTATTCAAGAGAAAATAATTTCAATTTTTATATTGGAAGGGGGGAATAAAGAGGACTTTTCTAAATTTTTTATTATTACGAGCCAGCTTGCTCTTCAAATTAAAAAAATTAATTTATATAATACAGTTAAAGAACTTTCCATAACTGATGGTCTGACAGGGGTTTTCGTCAGAAGACATTTTCTTGAACGGTTTAACGAAGAAATAAAACGTTCAATTAAAAATAATTTTAGTTTATCAGTATTAATGTTGGATATTGACCATTTTAAGATGTATAACGATACATTTGGTCATCTTGTAGGAGATGTTACTTTGCGAGAGGTTGCTAAAATAATAAAAGAAAATGTGCGTAAAGTAGATTTAATTTCACGCTATGGCGGTGAGGAATTTGCCATAGTTCTCCCGGAGACCAATAAACAGGGAGGTGTTGAAGCTGCTGAAAGGATTCGTTCAGCAGTAGCTCAAAGGAAATTTCGTGTCTATGATGAAGAGACGAAAGTAACTGTTAGTATAGGATTGGCTTCATTTCCCGAGGATGTTATCGGTACATATGATGAAATGCAATTTGAACTTGCACTTGAATTGCTTCAAAAGGCCGACCAATCACTGTATAATGCTAAAGAAACAGGCCGAGACAAAGTAGTCAGTTATAATAATAAGGCATAAATTAGGCATTCATTTTAGCTTTTCTAATAGGTGAAAATTATAATTAATTAAGTAAAATTTATTATCCTAATAATGTATATATAATTTTGTAGATTTGGTAGATTAAAAATTCTTGTTATATATATTTAGTTATGATAAAATCATTTTTTAATATAATACTTAACTATACAATATATAGAGATTTAAAGGGAACTTTTCGATGAATATTTTAATTACAGGTGGTGCCGGTTTTATTGGCTCACACTTGTGTGAGTCTTTGATTGCTTCAGGAAATAAGGTGAGTGTTATTGATGATCTTTCAACAGGCTCATTAAATAACCTTTCAACAGTAATTGATAATAATAATTTTACTTTTATCCAGGGAACTATTCTTGATAAAGATATATTCGGGAAGGTTTCGGGTAAAATTGATATTATTTTTCATTTAGCAGCAGCAGTCGGAGTGAAATACATTCTTGATAATCCATTACAGTCGATTCATGCGAATGTTATGGGTACAGAAAATGTTTTAGGGTTTGCACAGAGTAAAAAGATTAAAGTTATTATCACTTCCACTTCTGAAGTTTATGGTAAAAACAACCAATCTTTTTTAGGTGAAAATGATGACCGGATTTTGGGTTCCACATATATTACGAGGTGGAGTTATTCCTGTTCAAAAGCTTTAGACGAATTTATTGCTTTTGCATACTATCGAAAGCATGGATTACCTATTATTATTACCCGCCTTTTTAATACATGCGGTCCTAGGCAGAGCGGACGGTATGGAATGGTTATTCCTCGTTTTATCAGACAAGCGTTAGAGTCAAAGCCCATTACTGTTTATGGAACCGGAACACAGATACGTACCTTTACGTATATTTCTGATACGGTTAATGCACTAATTAATTTGTCCAAGGATGATAAATGTATAGGAGAGGTATTTAATATAGGTAGTAATGAGTCCATTGCAATCAAAGATTTAGCATTTTTGGTTAAAGATAGAACCAAGAGTTCTTCAGAGGTTATATTTATTCCTTATGAAGAAGTGTTTGGAAAGGGTTTTGAAGATATGCAGAGACGCGTTCCCAGTATATCAAAAATTCAAAATTTTATAAGTTTTGCCCCAAAGGTTGGTTTAGTAGATATATTAGATAAGACTATAGAATACATTAGAAAAGAGGAGATAAATCCCATTGAAGAAAAAGTGTAAATTTATTTTCATTGCGCTTATGCTCTCTATTTTTGCTCTTACCTTTACTGCTGGCGCAGAGGCTTTTAATTTGTGGGGCAGTAAAGGATCAACTTCCCTAGAAGAAGATATCCCAGTAGAAGTTTTGGCTGATCAATTAGAGTTTCTGAAAGATGAGTCAAAGATAATCGGCAAGGGCAATGTTGTAGTTACTTATAAAGATTTAAAGATGACAGGTGATTATGCTGAAGTTTATACTGATACTAAAAAAGCATTTGCTCAAGGCCACGTGGTTCTAAGACGCGGAGAAGATTTGCTTAAAGGGGATAAAGGGTATTATGATTTTATGAATGATCAGGGATCTTTTCCTAAAGGACTTTTTGTTGATAAGCCGTTTTATGGAAGCGGTGAGGAGATAGAACAAGTATCACAGAACAAAATTGTTGTGCAGGATGCTGTTATTACAACCTGTTCCCATAAAGAGGATGTCGATAAGGTTGCACATTATGATATTAAAGCATCAAAAGTTATAATCTATCCAGACGATAAATTAATTGCTCGAAATGTTGTTTTTCGTATGTTGGAGAAGCCGGTTTTCTGGCTGCCTTTCCTACATGTTCCTCTCAAAGATAGAAGTTCCCCTTTTCACATACAACCCGGACACTCAAGCGAAGATGGTTTTTATGTCCTAGGTTCGAAAAGATATGGAATAACTAAAGGGCTTAGAGGAAAAGTGCATGTGGATTACCGAAGTAAACGCGGTTGGGGTTTTGGTAATGATTTGGATTACAACAGTAATTTATTGGGAAATGGTCTCGTGAAGATGTATATTGCTGATGATCAGAACTCCCCTGATCAAAAATATAACATTACCAATACAGATAATCCGTATGATAATAGGCATAATGATACCCGATATCGATTAACGGTAAAGCATAGAAAAGATATTGGAGATCTTGTAATTTTAGGTGAGTTTAATAAATTAAGCGATAAATTTTTATTAAAAGATTTTTTCGAACGGGAGTATCGTGAAGAAGTTGACCCTGAAACCTATGCGACTGCTACATACAATAAAAACAATTTCGGAATATTTGTTAATCTAGAAAAGAGAGTTAATCATTTTGTCTCAAGCATTGAGAAACTTCCTGAAGTACGTTTTAATTGGAATAATCAGGAACTCTTTAATACAAATATTTATTATAAAAATGAGGATAGCTTAGTAAGCTTTAACCGTAAGAGAGAGCACAGTTCTGTTGATGATGATGTAGTAAGGTTGGATACTTTTCATGAAATATCATATCCGATGAAGATATGGGATGTTTGTATAAAACCGTCGTTGAATTGGCGCGGTGATTATTACAGCAAAAAGAGTTCGGGAAAAGAAGACATCACTCGTTCTGTTATTGGCGGCAGTGTGGATATGAATACCAAGTTTTATCGTATTTTCGATGTAAACACTAATTTCCTAAACCTAAATATAACACAGCTAAGGCATATTTTAGAACCTACTATAACATATGATTATGTTCGTTATCGCTCTGAATTACCCGAAGGGTTTTTTAAGTTTGATGCAATCGATTCTATTGATGATTTAGACTTATTTAAATTTGGGTTTGAAAATAGATTGCAGACAAAACGTAGAATAGGAAACAAAGAAAAAACCGTAAATGTTGTAAGTTATAACACCTATTTAACATACGAGTACAAATCAGAAGAGCAAACCGGCAGTTCATTTTTGACATGGGATAATGAAATTGAATTTCGACCTTATTCCTGGTTAAACGTTAAATTCGATCTTGTCTATGATGTGCCAAATGATGAATTCAGGAACGCTGATTTAGATTTTGAGATGCGCAAAAAAGGGAAATGGCATTTATATCTCCAGAATAAATTTCTTAAAGAAGGAAGCAAGTTGCTCACTCTCGACGGTATGTATAAGATTAATTCACGCTGGGGTGTAGGCGGATACATGCGTGTTGAGTTTGATGAGGAGAACATAACTGAAGAATGGGAAGTGCGCGCATCGCGTGATTTGCATTGTTGGTTATTAGACTTTGGATATAACGAGCGTAAATCAGAAATTAATAGTTCTAATAGGGAAATATTTGTTGAACTAACACTCAAGGCTTTTCCGCAATATCCTCTTAAATCGGGCAATAGGTCTTCTTATTCACGTGCCCGTATGGGTGATACAGTCGCAGGAGCTAATATAGGTACTTCTAATGACGAATTTGATTATTCACTCATACGATATTAGAGTTTAGTATATTAAGATCGACTTGCTTTCTTTGAGAATAAAACTTTATATTAAAGGACATTAAAATGATTAAAGATGTACATGTTAAGGAATTGAAGATAATACCTGATGAGCGAGGATCTCTTATGGAAATCCTTCGTTCGGATGATTCTATCTTTTCCAGGTTCGGTCAGGTATATATGACAACTGCGTATCCGGGTGTTGTAAAAGGATGGCATTACCATAAAAAACAAGTTGATTATTTTACATGCATTAAAGGAATGGCAAAACTCGTTCTTTATGATTCACGCAAAGATTCAAAAACGTATAAGGAAATAAACGAATTTTTTATTGGTGTTAAGAAACCGATTCTAGTAACAATTCCTCCGTTTGTATATCATGGATTTAAAGGTATCGGCACCGAGGAAGCAATTATGATTAATATTCCTACCGAGGTGTATTCTCCAGAAAATCCGGATGAATTTAGGATATCCCCCCATAGTAGTGACATTCCTTATTCATGGGAAAGGAAAGACGGATGATTAAGGGGGTCATTTTAGCCGGGGGTTTAGGTACACGATTAAGCCCCTTAACAAAAATAACGAATAAGCATCTCCTGCCAGTTTATAATAAGCCAATGGTATATTATCCCCTGATGACATTGGTACGCGCGGGTATTAGCGATATTATGATTGTTACAGGGGGGAACAATGCAGGTGATTTCCTTCGTTTGCTGGGTAACGGAGGAGAGTTTGGATTAAAGGAGATACGTTATACTTATCAACAGGGAGAAGGAGGAATTGCTGATGCTCTTTCTTTGGCGGAAGATTTTATCGATAAAGCAAAAGTGATTGTTATCCTGGGGGATAATATCATAGAAGAGGATATTACCAAATACGTTCAAGAATTTAGTAAACAAAATCAAGGTGCACGGCTTCTTCTTAAAAGTGTCCCTGATCCAGAAAGGTTTGGAGTAGCTGATGTAAGGGGGAAAAGAATAGTTCAAATCATAGAGAAGCCCAAGAATCCTAAAACAAATTATGCTGTTACGGGGGTTTATATGTATGATTCCCAGGTCTTTAGAATGATTCGGAAATTAAAACCTTCAAAACGCGGAGAACTTGAAATCACCGATGTTAATAACATGTATATAAAAAAGGGACTTATGGAATTTAATATTTTAAAGGGATTTTGGTCTGATGCAGGCACGTTTGATTCATTACTGCGTGCCAATAAACTTGTAGCTCAAAAAACAAGGAGTAAGAAATGAAGAAGATTTTAATTACAGGCGGCTGTGGTTTTATCGGAAGCAATTTTATACGTTTATTTCTCGAACATAATTCTGAATGTGAGATAGTTAATTTAGATAAGCTTACTTATTGCGGAAATCCTAAAAACTTAGAAGACCTTAAAGATAATCCGCGTTATGAGTTTGTCGAAGGGGATATTTGCGACAAGAAGCTTGTTTTTGATGTTGCCTCAAGGGTGTCTTCTGTAATAAATTTTGCAGCAGAGACTCATGTTGACCGTTCAATTGAAGATAGCCAGGAATTTCTAAATACCAATGTAGGCGGTGTTAAGACATTGCTTGATGCGGTAAATCATTTCCAACTAGAAAGATTTGTACATGTATCAACTGATGAGGTGTATGGTTCATTGGAAAAAGGTTCTTTTTCAGAAGACTCACTCCTAAACCCCAGTAGTCCTTATTCTTCATCCAAGGCAGCAGGTGATTTGCTTGCCAGATCGTATTTTACGACTTATAAAACGCCTGTCATTATAACCCGGAGTTCAAATAATTTTGGTCCATACCAGTATCCTGAAAAGATAGTGTCCCTTTTCGTTACCAATTTAATTGAAGGGGAGAAATTACCCCTTTATTCTAAGGGTGAAAATATAAGGGAGTGGTTATATGTTGAAGACAATTGCCGTGCTATTAAATTGGTATTTGAGAAAGGGGATATAGGTGAAATATATAATATTGGAAGTGATACTGAACTTACCAATCTTGAACTAACTAAAAAAATACTGAAAAAATTCGAGAAAAACGAAGAACACATTAATTATGTCCAGGACAGGCCGGGGCACGATTTTAGATATAGTTTAGATTCCTTAAGGGTGAAAAAGTTAGGATATAAACCCATATATAATTTTGAAGATGCTTTGGATAAAACGGTTCAATGGTATATAGACCATAAAGATTGGTGGCAACCGTTGAAAAATAATAAGTATACCAGAAAATGAATGTATTAGTTACCGGCTGCAATGGCATGCTAGGCCGAGAGTTTTACGCCTCCCTACGTGATAAAGGTTTTGAAGTTTTTGGTATTGATAATAATATTAAAGCTTATTGGCCTAGTACATGGCGTAAGGGAGATATTACAAATCAGGAGGAGATGCGTCAGATATTTGAGGCATTTAAGCCTGATATCGTAGTCCATTGTGCTGCATGGACAGATGTTGACGCCTGCGAGAAAGATAAAGATAAGGCTCAAAAAGTCAATATTCAAGGAACTGCGGTATTGGCAACTCTCGCAAAAGAGACCAATGCTTTAATTTGTTACATGAGCACAGATTATGTCTTTGACGGTGAGAAAGCCGGATCCTATGTTGAGCATGATCTGCCAAATCCGATTAATTTTTACGCAGAAACAAAATTTCAAAGTGAAGAGGCTGTTAAGAGGAGCGGGGCGTCATATATCATTTTGAGAACATCATGGTTATTTGGCGGAGATAGTGAATGCAGAAATTTCGTAAATGCTATTATTAAACAGTATAATTCCGGCAAAGACTTGCATGTTGTTGATGATCAAAAAGGTAGACCTACCTATACAAAAGATTTTGCGCGAGCTGTTGTTCGAATAATTGAATTTTATAAAGATAAGAAAAATATTTCTGAAATTTTTCATATAGCGAATGATGATGCAATATCCTGGTTTGAATTTGCCAAGGTAATTATAGAAAAGATAGGCGGAGATAAGTCGCGCGTATTTCCTATTAACAGTCAAAAATTAGATCGCACAGCAAGGCGTCCAAAAAATTCTGTACTGGATACGGCAAAGTATGAAAATACTTTTAATGATAAACTGAGATCGTGGCGGTTTTGTTTAGACGAATTTATTAATAATATGTGTAAGGCTTGAGAAAAATTAATTTATCGAAAGAAATGAAAATTATATTAGTTACCGGTGGTGCAGGATTTATAGGAAGTCATGTTTCTGAGTATTTCGCTCGGAGGGGATGGCACGTGATTGTATTGGACAATCTCTCACGTGCTTTGTTATTGCAGAACAAATGTATTGATCCTGCATATAATTGGAATTATTTAAAAAAGAATTACTCTGGCTCTATGGATTTTATTAAAGCAGATGTAAATGACCGAGCAGTATTAAAAAAGATTTTGGGTAAATGTGATGTTATTATACATACTGCCGGTCAGACTGCTGTAACCAGGTCCATAGAAGTTCCTCAGGAAGATTTCATCAACAATACCCTTGCTACAATAAACCTCCTGGAAGAGGCCCGTTTAAGCGGAAGGAAGCATAAGATGATATTTTGTTCTACCAACAAAGTATATGGTGAGAGGGCCAATAACCTGGCTTTGGTTGAAAAAGATACTCGGTATGAATTTAACGGTCAATATAGCAGTGGTATTGATGAGGGTTTTGGTATTGATTTATGCAGACATTCTCCTTATGGATGTTCCAAAATAGCATCCGATATATACTGCCAGGAATATGCGAGACAATACAATATGAATATTGGAATATTCCGGATGTCATGTATCTATGGTATGCACCAGCTGGGTATAGAAGATCAGGGATGGATAGCATGGTTTATCATTGCAATGCTTATGGGCCGAAAAATTACTATTTTTGGCAATGGAAAACAAGTGCGGGATATTTTATATGTAGATGATTTGATAAGTTCATTTGATGCATTTATTTCTTCATCTATTTCCTACGGTCTTTACAATCTAGGCGGAGGATTAAAAAATACCGTGTCTATTATTGAAGTTATTTCGTTTTTGGAAAAAGAATGCGGATTAAAGACTGACATTGCTTATGAAGATTGGCGATCTTCGGATCAAAAGGTATTTTATACGGATCTGGAAAAGGTGAAGAAAGAATTAGGATGGGAGCCCACTATAGATTATAAGGATGGGATTAAAAGATTAGTAAAGTGGTGCAGGGAACATAAACAATTTTTGGATTCATACAATGGGAAAAACTAAAAAAAATATTGTCATAACCGGAGGAGCCGGGTTTATAGGATCACATTTATGCGAACTTTTCTTAAAGGAAGGACACCGTGTCATTTGTGTGGATAATTTTATTACAGGGAATATGAACAATATTTCACATCTATTCAAAAATAAGAATTTTGAACTTATTGAATATGATATTACAAAATATTTAGAAATAGCGGGCAGGATTGATTATATCTTTCATTTTGCGTCCCCTGCAAGTCCTATCGATTATTTAGAACTCCCTATACAAACATTAAAAGTCGGTGCACTGGGCACTCATAATGCCCTGGGCATAGCTAAGAGTAAAAATGCTATTTTCCTGCTTGCTTCGACTTCTGAAGTGTATGGTGACCCTCTGGTTCATCCCCAGCCTGAGGATTATTGGGGTAATGTCAACCCAATCGGTCCCCGGGGAGTATATGATGAAGCAAAACGTTTTGCCGAGGCCTTAACTTTAGCCTATCACAGAACTCACGGTATTGACGTTAAGATTGTGAGAATTTTTAATACATTCGGACCCAGGATGAGGAAACATGACGGCCGTGCAGTGCCTACTTTTATAAATCAGGCTTTAGGCAATGAACCCATAACAGTTTTTGGGGACGGTTCACAGACAAGAAGTTTTGGTTATATAGATGATTTAATTGATGGTATTTCACGCCTTGCAGGCTCTTCCTGCAATACACCCGTCAATATCGGGAACCCTAGTGAGGTCACATTGTTGGAATTAGCCAAAATTATAAAGAGAATAACCGGAAGCAGAAGTGAAATTGTTTTTAAAGATTTACCCGTTGATGACCCAAAGGTGCGTCAACCTGATATTAACAGGGCAAAGAGCCTTTTAAGTTGGGAGCCAAAAGTTTCCTTGGAAGACGGATTACAAAAGACCATAGCATGGTTTAGGGAAGCGAATGGCGTATAAAATAGCGGAGGCATAATGAATAGCCGGAATTATGAAAATGATGAGATTGATTTGAAAGATTACTTTGATGTTATAGTTAGAAGAAAGAAAGTAATTATATATATATTTATTATCTGTGTGTTTACTTCGGCTCTTATTTCCTTTCTTATACCAAAAGTGTATCAAGCGGATGCTGCAATACTTATTACACCTTCTAGAATTCATACTACACTTTCTCCAAGCGAAATTTCCTTGAATGTTGAACCTAGTTCTGCAAAAGGAGAATATTTAAGTAGTCGGCAGCCTACTATTTCACTTCCCACACATAAGCTATTATTGACATCGAATATAGTGTTGGGAAGAGTGCTTAATAACTTTAGTGTTAGTCGTAAGAGTAAAGAGGAACCCACTATTTCTTCATTAATGAGAAAACTTAAGACTACCGAGATAGAAGAGACGGGAATTATCCAGTTAGAAGTCCAGGATAATGATCCTAATGCGGCAAAGGATATAGCTAATATCTGGGCCGAGGAATATATTAAATATAACCAGGAAATCATCATAGGAGAGGTAACAGGCACCGGAGAATTTATTAATAAACAATTCGAACTTGCCAAGGAAAATTTGAGTCAATCAGAGAAAAAGATAAATGAATTTAAAGATAAATTTAAGCTGGATTTAATGAAAGCAGAGTTGGATATAAAGAAGGGCAAATTAAATTCATACAAAAGAGAACTCGAAGGGTTAGAGATTGATATTAAAATGAAAGATTCATCTTTAAAAGAATTAAATAAGGAAATAATAAAACAAGAGAAGTTTATTATTGTTTCCAAAGCAATAACTGACGATGCACTTTGGCAGAAGGTAGAAGAAAACGATAGATTAGATGAATTTAAGAACAAGAAATTGTCTAGTGAGGTAATAAATCCTATTTATCAAACACTTGAAGAGAGGATTGTAGATACTGAAATTGAGCTAAATACACTCAAATCGAAATTCGAATATTTAACAAAATCTATTGCTGTAACAGCTAAAGAAATCGATGAATTAGAAAAGGCAATTCATCAAAAGCAGTTTGAGTTAACCGAGCTAATACGCCAGACTGCAATTTATAAAACTACGTATGATAATTTATCAAGCAAAATTGAAGAGGCTCGCATTATCAAAGCTGCACAATTGGGAGAAGTTAAACTTGTTTCTCCTGCGATTGAACCAGCTCACCCTGTAAAACCAAAAAGGATCAGGATTGTTGCCACGGCGGGAATAATTTCTTTATTTATGGGTGTTTTTATAGCATTTTGGCTTGAGTTTTGGGAAAAAGGAACTGCGAAAGATACTAAGTAATTAGTAATGGTTTTTGATTTGTTTTTTTAACTGTCATTGCGAATCCCGCCACAGGCGGGATGAAGCAATCTCGTAAGCAACTTAAGTAGAATAAAATATAATGGAAAAGTGTAATTTAACTCATTTAGAAAAGCTTGAGAACCAGAGCATATTTATTATCCGCGAAGCATACAGCCAGTTTAGAAAAATGGCTATGCTTTGGTCAATCGGTAAAGATTCAACATGTCTTCTTTGGTTAGTAAGGAAAGCATTTTATGGTAAAATTCCTTTTCCCATTATGCATATAGATACTACTTATAAGTTTAAAGAAATTTATAAATTTAGAGACCAGTATGCAAAAGAGTGGAACCTTAATTTAATTGTTACAAAGAATGAGGAAATGCTTAATAAAGGTATAGGGCCGGATAAAGGTAAATTTCAATGCTGCACCGAATTAAAGACCAACGCTTTAAAATCAGCCATTGAGCATTATGATTTCAAGGCCTTATACTTAGCTATTCGCAGGGATGAACATGGAATTAGAGCAAAAGAAAGGATATTCAGCCCGCGAGATGAGGATTTTGAATGGGATTATAAAGATCAGCCTCCTGAGTTGTGGGATCAGTATAAATCAAAAGCAAAAGAGGAGGAACATATACGAGTGCATCCTCTCTTGGGATGGCGTGAAATAGATGTATGGGAATATATAAAGCACGAAAATATTCCTATAACTTCTTTGTATTTTGCAAAAAAGGGCAAGCGTTATCGAAGCATTGGGTGTGAGTGTTGCTGTAATCCTATAGCGTCAGATGCTGATACAATTGATAAAGTTGTTGAAGAGTTGAAGACTACTAAAATTTCAGAGCGTAGCGGGCGTGCTCAGGATAAAGAGTCTGCATATATGATGCAAAAGTTAAGGTCATTGGGGTATATGTAAAGAGTAACGTCGTATGCAATTTCTCATAATGTGCACTATTTGGGAAATATATTGACAACGTGAGGCATAACAAGGCATAAAAGGTGGGAAAAGGCAAGACAGGAAAAAAATAGCTAAGTTTCGGTCAGTTGCGGAATGTTACGGTAGGTTACGGAGTGTTGCTTAGAGCTTCTTGTTGTGTAGATCTTTTTGTAACCATCCGAAACTTTCCGTAACTATACCGTAACTATCCGAAACTGTAATTTTATAAATGTAATGCCTTCTAATGCCTTATTACTCTTGTAAAAGAAAGAGGATATAGTAATTGACAATAATGGATACGCTTAAATTCGTGATAGTTGGTCATATTGACCATGGCAAATCAACACTTATTGGAAGACTCTTGTACGATACTGATTCACTTCCTCCCGATAAAATTGATGAAATAAGGAATACTGCTCAGGGTTTGGGCAGGGAGACCGAATTTGCTCATCTTCTGGACCATTTAGAAGAAGAGCGCCAGCAGGGCATTACTATTGAGACTACCCAGGTATTTTTTAAGACTGACGTCAGGGAGTACGTTATTATCGACGCCCCCGGACATGTTGAGTTTGTAAAAAATATGATTACCGGAGCGTCACATGCAGAGGCAGCTGTGCTAATTATTGATGCAAAAGAAGGCATAAAAGAGCAAACAAAACGGCACACATATATTTTGTCTTTACTTGGCATAAAACAGGTAATAGTTGTTATTAATAAAATGGATTTGGTTGGTTATAGTGAAGAAATATACAACTCTTTGAAAAAAGATATCGGGCATTTTCTTGAAAACGTTAATTTAAAAGCCTTATGGTTTATACCGCTTTCAGCTTTGGAGGGGGAAAACATTGTAAAAGAGGCTGAAAATATGTCATGGTATGACGGGCCTCCTTTTTTAGGAATACTTGATTTACTAAAAAGTGAGGAGTCGTCATTTAACAAATCTTTGTTATTTCCTGTTCAGGATGTTTATAAAGTGGACAGTAAGAGAATTACGGTTGGGCGTCTTGAAGCAGGGATCATTAAAAAAGGTGAGGCGATAAAGATTATGCCTCATGGTGAGGAAACCAAGGTAAAGACCATTGAGAGGTTTCCTCATCAGGTTGATAAAGTTTGTGCAGGGGAGAGTATAGGCATAACCACACAAGACAGTGTGTTTTTAAACCGAGGCGACATGGTTTGTAAAAGTGGGGAGGAACCTCATTTTACCGATTCATTTTATGCACATATATTTTGGCTTTCAAAAAAAGCTTTTCATAAAGGAGAAAGGCTGACTTTTAAATGTTCAACTCAGGAGACGATATGTACTATCGAGGAGATAAACAGAAGGATTGACTCTTCAAATCTTGGGGTTATTGAAGAGGAAGGAGAGACTTTAGAGAACCTGGATGTGGGAGAAGTTTATATTAAAACTAAAAAGCCAGTTGCGATAAAAACTTTTGATGACGTACAGGAACTTGGCAGGTTTGTTCTTGTAAGGGATGAAAACACTTGTGCAGGAGGTATTGTTACTGCTTTATGAAAAAACGTACTGTTATTATAGGGTTAGACGGTGTTCCGTACGGTCTTCTTAAAAATTTTGCAGAAAGCGGTATTATGCCTAATGTAGCAAGGATTATTGAAGGCGGCGTATTCCGTAAGATGATGTCATCTATTCCGGAAATTTCTTCGGTTGCCTGGTCATCAATAATTACAGGCGAAAATCCGGCAGAACACGGTATCTTTGGCTTTACGGATTTTCCTCCTAATACATACAGACTCAGTTTTCCTAATTTTAATAATTTAAAATGTCATCCGTTCTGGAACAAAGGTGAGGGGGGCAGGCATATTGTTATTAATGTACCTTCAACTTACCCTGCACGTGAGCTTGACGGAGTATTGATTTCGGGATTTGTTGCGTTGGACCTTGAACGTGCAGTATTTCCCGCATCACTTCTTCCGGAGTTACAAGGTATGGATTACAGAGTTGACCCTGATTTAAATAAAGCTCATCAGTCTTTGGAGCTTTTTATAAAAGATCTCAATAAGACAAACGAAGCCCGCATAAAGGCCTACAGGCATTTATGGGATCAGGAATGGGATACTTTTATGTTTGTCTTTACAGGGACCGATAGACTCATGCATTTTTTATGGGATGCGTATGAAGATGTGAGCCATGATTTTCATAAAGAATTTGTAGATTATTTCAGAAGGATAGATGAGGTCATAGGTGAAATTACTAATAAGATGGGTGATGAAGAAGCCCTTGTTATACTTTCTGACCACGGTTTTGAAGGACTTGAGTATGATGTATATATAAATACTTTTTTAAAAAAGCAAGGTTTTTTAAAACTTAAAAGCGGAAAAACAATAAATTTTAGCAGTATAGATTATGGCACAAAAGCTTTTGCACTTGATCCTGCCCGTATTTATATTAACCTAAAGGATAAATATCCAAGGGGCAGTGTTTCTCATGAAGAAAAAGAAAGTGTGATTAATGAATTAGAACAGTTGTTTATGAGCATTGAAATAGATAATAGAAAAGTTATAAGACATGTGTACAAAAAAGAAGAGATTTATAGGGGATCTTATTTCGATCAAGCACCGGACCTCGTGCTGGTAGGTAATAAGGGATTTAATTTAAAAGCCGCCATAAATTCTGAAAATACTTTCTCAAAAGGTATATTTACAGGTAAACATACCCATGATGATGCTTTTTTATTAGTTAATAAAAAATGCGGGACAGATATTATTCCTGAGAATGTGAATGTTAGTGATGTTGTGGGTATTATGGAACGATTATAGTAGTTTAAATAACGTTAAAACTCAAATTTTAAATACTACAAAATCCAAATTCAAAGAAAGCGGATTATGCTGTGAGCGAGATATTTTGGATTTTTGATTTTAGATTTATTTGGTAATATTTGTAGTATTTGGATTTTGAAATTAGACAATACGTCGATTATAAGGAGGAGCTTAAATGAGTAATATTTTGCATAATGCAGACTGTACGTGTTGGAATTGTCCGGCTATTAATTTGGCAGGAAAAGTTGATTTCAGGGCCTGCGGTCAGTCTACTCAGAAGTTTGAGAAAAAGTTAAGTGATGATTCTGAGTCTCATATAATGGCTGAGTGCAAAAGAAGGCCTAAACTCGGTCTTTTTGATCCTATGAGCATTACATTTGAAGAATGCCCGGAATGGAGGAAAACACCTTATGGTTATTTGCTTAAGAACATGCGTGTGATGATATTAGGTATTGACGGTTACCTGGGATGGACTCTTGCTTTGTGGTTAGGCAGCTTAGGATGTCATATTAGCGGAGTTGACAATTACAGCAGAAGGCGCTGGGTTAAAGAAAGAGGGTCTCATACTGTGGTGCCTATTTCTAATATGACTGAACGTTTGCATGCGGCCAAAGAGGTATTGGGTTTGAATATAGATTTTCGGGAAATTGATATACAGAATAAAGAGGCATTAAAAGAATTTATCGAAGAAATAAAACCTGAGGCCATTGTGCATTATGGAGAATGTCCCAGTGCCCCGTACAGCATGATTGATTTTGAACATGCTAGTTATGTACAAAAGAATAATGTTATCGGCACATTAGGCCTTTTATTTACTATGCATGAAGTTGTGCCTGAGAGTTCCCTGATTAAACTCGGGACTATGGGGGAGTACGGAACTCCTTTGACAGGCCGCCCGCTTTTTGAAGGTATGTTTCCTGCAGATGCAGTTCTTCACTGGGATAATCGTGAGTGGAGTATGGGAGGAGAATTAACCCCTCGTGATCCGGTATCTTTTTATCATTGTTCAAAAGTGCAGGATACTTTTAACGTATATGAGGCGTGTAAATATTGGTGGCTTCGTTCATATGATGTTATGCAGGGGGTTATTTACGGTGTTCATACTGAGCATGTATCAGCTGATCCTCGTTTACGTACACGGTTTGATATAGATGAGTGTTTTGGAACTGTGATTAACCGCTATGTTTCTCAGGCGGTTATTGGTTTTCCTTTAACTCTTTACGGTGCAGGAGAGCAGATTCGCGGGTTTATAGCTTTAGAAGAGGCTATGGAATGCATAACCAGGCTTATTGCAAAGCCTCCTGAACCTGGTCAGTATGGTGTTGTAAATCAAATGTCTGGCTATTGCAGTATGAGACAGCTTGCAGATGCGGTTAAAAAGGTAGGGGAGCAGGAATTCGGTCTTAAAGTTAAAATTCAACGTGTAGAAAACCCCAGGGTTGAAGCAGACAGGCACCCGTTTGAGCCTATTTTTAACAAGTTGCCAGATGAATTTGGCTTTGAACAAAAATATATTTTGGAGAGAGAAATTTATAGGATTTTTAAACTCCTTATGCAGCCGCATATAAAGGAGAGGATAGAAGAGAAGAGGCATCTTATTTTGCCAAAGAACTGGTGGTCCGGTGTTAAGAAAAAGGTGGAGCGGCTGGAGTTGGTTGATAATAATGATAAGGAAACTTTGGATGAAAAAGATAAAACCGTTAGTTCTTACAGATAAAAATTTTGAGGAAGAAGTTTTAAAGTCAGAAATTCCCGTTTTGGTTGATTTCTGGGCTTCCTGGTGTCCTCCGTGTAAAATGGTAGAACCTACATTGTCTGAATTAGCTCAGAATTTACAGGGAAAGATTAAGGTAGGCAAAATAAATGTTGATCAAAATCCATACATGGCGACTGCTTATACTATTGCAGGTGTTCCAACATTTATTTTATTCTCTGACGGGAAGGAACTTACACGACGTGTCGGAGCTCAGTCAAAACAGCAACTCATCAATATGATTATCCAGACGGATATTATTGATGAGAAAGTGGTATTAGCATAACATTTGTGAGATTGCTTCCCTGCCTGCTGCAGGCAGGGCTTCGCTTGCAATGACAATGACTTACGTCATTGCGAACCCGCCAACGGCGGGTGAAGCAATCCCATTATCAACAACGCCTAATAAAGAAAACTCAAGAACATAATTTATTAGTGAGTTAAGTGAAAGAACTTGATTACATAGGGATTTTTAGTGAGTTTAATAAAAAAAGAATCAGGTATATTGTGTGTGGAGGGGTTGCAGTTAATTTACTTGGAATTCCCAGAATGACTTATGATATTGATCTTCTGCTTAAAATGACGGAGGTAAATTTAAGTAAATTTTTAAAATTAATAAAACGGTGGGGTTTTAGACCTAAAATTCCGGTTAATATAATGGATTTTGCATGCAAAGAAAAAAGGAATTTGTGGATAAAAGAAAAACATATAAAGGGGTTCAATATATATAATCATAAATGGTCAATTTCAGAAATAGACGTTTTAATAAATACACCTGTGAATTATGAGGAAGCAGTAAAAAAGGTTGAATATAAGAGTGTTAAGGGTGTAAGGATTCCTGTTATCTCAGTACCACAGCTTATAAAGATGAAACAAAATACAGGGAGAAAACAGGATGAGGCTGATATTAGATATTTAAGGGGTTTAAAGTGAAAGAAAGAGGATTTGACTATTATATTGAAAAAGACGTTTTAAATGATTATAAAAAAAAGCCGCTTAAACTGCGCCTTCAGTGGTTGTACCAGGCGAATGTATTTAGGAAAAGTTACCCGAGGGAAGTTATTGAAAAACAGGAGAGATTACGGAAGGCAGAATTTTAAAAACTTTTTTTGTTTTTAAAATCAAGACCAATTGTGATTCTGTGGCTTGCAGGAAAAATTTTAGGCTTGTGCATAGGGGCAAAACAATTTGGCGAAACAGGGTGGCATGGAGCTTTATATAGGTCAGATTTT
>CAZLCT010000002.1:0-61860 GCA_964558015.1 uncultured bacterium
CTTTCCTGCATTTTAGGATCTGTTTCAACAAATGCCTCAACCCTTCCCTTCTTAAAATTGAATTTTTCGAGACTTTCCGCCGGTGTTTCTATTAATTTTTTAAAAACCTGTGCTGCTATATTTTTTTTAATATCTTTTTCAAATTGAATCCTCTCAAAAGTTATAGTGACTATATTATTTTTATCAACCCATTCTATAATCTCTTTAGGAAACATTTTTGACATATGAATCCCATCTAGACTTATGTCAATAAGCATTAATCCTTCTATGCTTTTCCTTTTTGTAAAATCAATCAAAATGACCGATTTCTTCTGGGTATATTCATACTTGCCCCATTTACCTTTGAGTGGCCCTTGATTCAATCTCCGTAGAGTATCTCCAAATTGTTTTATTACATTTTCTGTCTCGTGAGAAAGTTTTTCTTCCTTAGGTTTCACTCCTTTATCAACACTCACAGCATCCGATGTTTCATCCGGGCTGAGTGATTCAGCATGCTTCTCTGATATAATTGCTGATAATGAAGCTAGTTTTATTTTATATTTTCTGATAATATTTTTATTCCATTCTTTTGCATACCTTTCTTTTAACTTCGTCAATTTATCGCGGTATGCAACGACTGTTTGAGCTGCCTCCTTAACCTCCCTATTCTCATCGATTCCCTTATAAAGTACTTCATTTTGAGGATCTAGACTTGCCAAAATCAGCTTCTGAACCTCTCTCGTTACCTTACCTCCCTTGCTAGTTATTAACTTATATAACCCAAGATTGAACTTCTTCGCACGTAAGACTTCCCATTGTTTCTGCAACATCTCCACTGCTTCTCGTGTCACTACATTTCCCTCATCAACCGATTTCTTAAACATATTTACCTTGGTCAAAAATTCTACGCATTCCGCTTCTTTTCTGGCATATAACGCTTCATACGTCTGAGCCAATGCTTTGATAGCAGCATTTATCTGCGACGTATCTTTACCGATTTGAAAGAAAAGGTGATAGGCAAGCTCAGGCGATAATCCTTGTTTTTGAGCAACTCTTAGTATCTCTTTTATTTTTTGTTCAACTTTCGTACCGCTTCTCACTAAATCATATATAATAAATTCCGTAAAATTAAACCTTTCCATTAATTCATCTATATACACCCGAGCCTTTTTAATATCATCTTCCATGCTTCCTCGTGCCATCATTATTCGAACAAATGACAGAGGCAATCGATTTTCTTTACTGAACTTCGGAGCCTCGTCTACTATGCGACTTAACACTAATTCAGGCTCTAAATAGCCGCTAACTGTCATTAAAATAATATAACGTGGCAACCCACATGCTCGAAGCAGTTTCTTATACCCCTCTAACGTATACCCTTTGAGAATTAGCATACGAGTCTGAACATTGGTAAAAGGCTTGATTTCTTCATCCCCCTTCCTCAATTCATTGATCGCGTTCTTAAACCGCACCGGCAATTGCCTCAACGTAAGGTTTTGCTGAAGTTGATAAATGGTATACCGATCAAGGTTACGTAAAATCTCCCATGTTGAGTTAAAAACTAACTCGTTGTCGCATAAACGCTTTTTCAAAACAGCTTCCTGTTTCTGCGACATTCTAGGATTAAGAAAATTTCTCACTATTGCTGCGGCCATTTTACTTTCAACACCGCTGTCCTTAAAAATAGTCTCTACATATTCGCGGTTCCGGGCTAAGGACATTTCATAGGTTATACCATTCATAAGAAGTTCTTTTGCCTGAAAATCGCTGTAGCCTTTTCCTAGAAGTTTTGCGTACTCATTATCTAACCGCGAGGCAAACGCACGCATGCTCTCATAAGGCCACTGATATGAAGATAAATCTTGAACATCCTCTGAAGTTAACAGGCCACTTTCAACAAAATTTTCAATCATTTTTCTATATTCTTCAGTCTTTTTTTCGTAATTAAAGTTAAATAGATTACGTACAATTCTACCCTGTAATTCTTCTGGCAACTCTCCTGTTTCTAATGTTTGTTCTAATTGAGTTATAGTATCCTTCTTTAATAAATCAATAAAACGTCTTGTATAAAAGACTCCTTGTTTAATAATATTATCCGGATATGCAGTTACGTCTTCACGGTCAATCGATTCTTCCATAATATTTAAACTAATATCGCCTTTCATAAAGCCCCGGTATAAAAATAGTAATTTATGCAAAATTTTATACTCCCATCCAGGACGTACCCCCCTTAAGTTTTGTTCTACCATATTTTTAAATTCACCATCAACATCTTCATGGCGTGTTTGGGCAATGACTTTTATAAAATCATCCCTACGTATACTTATTCTTTTCTTCAAATAATTACCTTCGATAAGAATATTAGCAAAACGTATCAAACGTCTCCTCTTATTCTGCAGCTGTCTGGTATAATTGTTGAAAAAATATCTACGGTCATGCTCTTCAAACCCAAGCGAGATAAAAATAATGTTAGTAAATGTAGCTGCAGGAAGTAGCTTTAATATAGCTTTCCTTTGCCCGGATGCAATAGTAGGAAGTACTCCTTTATATAAAGGAAGGCCGCATAAATAGAAATGTTTCATTAAATCAATACTGAGTCCTTCTATGGGAAAATTATCGGGTATCTTTTTTATATAAGAACGTTCAAGAAGACGTAATATTTCCTCTTCTAACTTTTTCTTTTCTTTCTCCTTTTTTTCTTTTTCCTGTTTACGCTTTTTAAGTGTTTCCCTTAAACGTTGAGAACTAAAATTGAGTAAATTCGGTATAATCGGCAGGCCATATTCTTTAAAAATAGGACCTTTTTCTACATAAAGAACTCTAGGCGTATTTCGATGTCGTAAATGCTCTCGAAGTTCTAAATAATCGAAGGGTCGTGTTTCATACTGACCTGTTAAAGTGCTCCCGCTTACAAACACCTCGTATTCTTCTTTAAGAAGTTTAATATAATAATGATCTTCATCTGTTAAACCATAAAGTGTGCTCTTTAGCCTCTTTTTCCCCTTAGGCATTTCATCGGGTGATTTAGTAATATACCAACGCTGAGGGCTTGGGTCTAAAACATCATCTAAAGCCTTTTTTTCAAAACTATCCGCTGAATTTTGATTTTCTCTATCAGATATTTCTTCGTCGTCACTTCTTTTACTAATAACGCGGCGCTCTTTTTTATCCTTGATTGAACGTACACGCACTTTATGCTCTCCTTTATCAAGCCGTATCTCGCCAATTTTTTCTTTATAATCATGATCCAATATAGGAATGCCGAGAAAATGTTCATGCAACTTGATAACAAAATCTCTCAATCGCGTGTGTTTCAAATAAAATATAATACCGGCATGACCAGCTGCGAACTCGATAAAAATTGTTGGTTTCTCCCCACGCACTTCTTTTAACTCTGGAATAATATAATCTGTAATCTTTTTTGCTGTAATTGCCTCACGATATCCCCCCATGAAATTATAAAAATGACTAATAGCAAACAACGGATTTATCACAGCGTTCCATTTTTTATTTGAATATAAAGTAAGGCAGAATGTTACTAATGGGAACACTAATGGCATCGTCCACAAAGAAGGAAAAAGGCAATAATAAATATATGGAATAGTTATCAATAGTGCCGCTAAAATTATTGCGCCAATCACAGAAATTTCTTTACCTGAAAGCGGCGGTATATCTGTATAAAATACAGGCTTATTATGTTTTATCAGGCTGTCAACTATGTTACTATACTGAACATACCCTCGCAAACCATCTAAATCCAAATTCGCATATCTGTTTACTCCTGTCTCAAGAACAACAGAATCTACTTGTTTCATGATGTGTTCGGGTACTTTACTTTTAATAAAATGTTTAGCAAGATGAAATATAAAGTTGGCATCATTTGTTGAAAAATAAAGCATGTCATTGCTTGCGCTGTTCCACATCCGATGAAGCGCAATCGACACAACGATTATGAGCGGATGTGTGCTGAATAGAAATGGCGCATTAAAAATTATTCCGCCAACAAAATGATACCAATTACGTCTTTCTTTACCGTGTGCCCCCCAGAAAATAAACGCATTCACAATTGCAACAATACCTAACCCGCTGTTTATACCGTAAAAAGAGGGAAAGAAATTAAGGAATGGCATAAAAAAATCGATAATACTAAGGCCAAATATAGGAAGCCGTGAAGCAGCTGTGATTTTCATCCATTCTTTAAAACTAATGTTACTTATCCTAAGTTTGCGTAATAGAACCGACGTGTTCCCAAAAAATCTCTTTAAAATAAAAAGCGGTATAATACTTATGTAACCTATCTCCTCGATCCACGGCGCATAAAATACTTCAACATTGTGACGACTCTTCTGCCATTCTTTCTCAGTCATCCCTTTAGGTTTTGTATCGAGCCCGAATAACCGGTACATCTCGTCAAGAGTGGCAGACTCTGTGTCCTTTGTGGCACCCCGTTGTTTGCTTGTTAAGTTTTTAGCAAAGTAATCTACCGTAATACCATAGAAACGCATGCGATCTTTTAATGTTGCAGGTGCTATGCCTAATAATGCCGCAGCCTGTTCGGGATTCCCCTTGGCTGTACGTAATGCTGCTATAATGTCACGTTTTACTTCTTGATGTCTTTTCGATTTCACTTTTTCATATAGTGGATGCCTAAATGATTTACTCTCTAACTCATAAATTGAAATATCTAATAATTCAGCTGCTCTCGCTATATCCTTACCAGACATTTCCCATACAACTTCGAATAAAAGTAACTCAAGAGCGCGGAGTGAGCGCCAGCCAAAATCAGGAATTGCCTTACGTGCGAGTAAGTCTTTTTCTAGCTTATATTTTTCCAGCAATAAAGATAAGCTTTTCTGGGAAGGTCCTAAGTTATATGACATTGCGCGCACATCATTTTCATAGCGCTGAGCAGATTGTAATACGGCGATTTTTTTCAGCCCCTCCAACGGCTTTTCAAATTGTGGAATGAGATATTCTTGAAAATACAAGCTAATAGTAGCATCATCATCCACACTTTCGTACGCTCTTAGATATATATTAGTAAGATAGCGCACACGCTCTTCAATATTGAGAAACGAACCCGGTTTTAGATGCTGCACGAGGAAACATATTTCATCTCTATTTAACATTTTCTTTTTCTTTATGGTTTCGGTGAGTATCTCATGCAGATCTCTCCGGAATTGTCTATTGCGGCCACTACACAAAGTTTCAATCTGTTTGATACTAATCTCACCCTCTAAAAGATCATTAATTAAATCCCCATTAAGAATAATATATACAAGAAGTTGTTGATCCGTGAGAAAACCTGGTTTATTAGAATATTTAGCTTGGGTGATAAGTGCAAGGGTGCGGAAACTCTGAATGGAAGAAACAGGGATAGAGTCCTTATCATCTAAATCAACAGCATACATCCTTATCGGCCTAAACCATTTGACTATACTTCTAAGAGGTTCCTGAAGGTTGTGGAAAATGATGGAGAGTTGCGGAAGGTTACGAACTAAACGAGAAATAAATGGTTTCCAGCTTCTAGATAAGTCAGAAACAAAATAGTTTTTTACATTTTTAAAGAAGTTTTGTACAGTTGTGCGGACGGTTGGGTTGGTCCAGAGGAAGGATAAATATAAAATAACCGCTACAATCCCGATAGCGGATGAAAAATATTGTGATACAAGAAGCAGCTTAATCTGTCCAAGTGTCTCCGCACTTACAATGTGCAAAATAAAACTTTTAAGTGTAGGGATAGTAAGAAATCCTATACCCATAGCGGCAAGCACGCAAACTATATTCAATACCGTAGATCCTTCCTTTCCTTCTATTGAACTTCCTTTTTTGAGCTTTACTCCAACTTGGTCTTGAGTGTCTTTTTTCTCAAAACTGCTTAAATCCATGCCGGTTAATTTGGCAATACCTGGATCAATTATTGTCTGAATAAACTCATGTCGAGCGATTTCAAAGATAATTCGACGAATTTCATCTACTGACATACTATTCAGTGTTTCCAACAAATCATAAACCCTTTCAGAAGAAGGTACTAATTTATCTACTGAGGAGAAATATAGAGGTATGGAATCTCCTTCTAATTTATTGAGTAAAAGGTGCGTCGCAAGGGCATAGGTTATTGGAACCTCATTTTTTTCGTTTTCTAAAATTGAACCTGCCCACCACTTTTTTATTATTTCACAAGGATTAGGAGCATATGCAGCAATTGCTAATTCACCCAACAGGGCGTCAATGGCATCTCCAATGGCAATACAATCTTTTCTGCTTTTTATAATACAGTTATCATGCATTAAATATTTCATTATTTTTACTAAATGACTGTCAGGTTTCAAAACTATACGAAATAAATATTCCTGAATTGGAAAAGATGATTCTATCTTTTTCCATAGATAGTTCTTTTGAGCGAGAAAAATATCTGAGACCAAAAAATATTTAAGGTAATTATCCAACCAAAGGTTACCTTTCAATAAATCTTTCTTATCAGTATTAAAAACTTTGTTCCACTTCCAAGCTTGAAAATCTCTACCCATACAACCCGGCAACAAAACTACATCCTGAGGTTTCATTTTACCTCTTTCAATAATCCTCTTGATAAGATCCTTATAAATAACAATATGTTTTTGTTCTGAAAAATTTATTTGTGCAACGTAATACGTTTTTACATTCGAATAGTCTGAATAAAAACGGGCTTTATGTATATCGTACTTTTCTCCAAAAAATTCGTATTCATCTGTTTTTTCAATTAAACAAAGTTCAGGAATAAGAACCTCTTCAGCCTTAAGTGAATCAGAAGTCCGAAATGAAAATAGCACCAACATCAGGTCATACGGCATTAAAACCTTATTTACAACATCTTTCAAATATTTACCGAAAAGTTTAAGATTTATTTCCTTCTCATCTTTAAATGCCAAAGCTGAATCGCGAAAGATCTTCTGTTGATCTGGCTCTAGCAATGCTGAAAGCTCCAAAGACGCATTTATGAGCTGGTCAAACGACTCAGCATTTATGTGGACTAAAGGCTGAGTATGCATTCGCCTCCAATTTTTTTCATACCAAGCACAAATCTTAAATTCCGGCTTATTTACACCCGGAAACATCTTGCTTATAATGATAAAAGACTTCATATTCATACCGAAGCAGCGTTTATAAAGTTTATGTAATTCTTCAGAAACTGCTTTTCTTTGCTTATTGTTCCATAGAATAGAAATATCTAATTGTGCTTTGATATCGCTGAGAAATCTTTGAATGGTTTTCTGGTTAATATCATGAAACAACCGAGAACTACTCATATGCATAAGTTCATATAAAATAGTATCGGTTAAATCATCTGCAGGTATGTTGCTATAATTTAAATTTTTGCGCATCTTTTCAAATTCAGAAGCCTGGGCACCACCTAATAAATCAATATCGTTTATTTTCATATGTAGGGTTTTATGTGCAAAAAAAGCGGAAAAATCTTTTTCGAAAAAATCTTCTTCTGCCGGATATAAATCCCAGCCAAGTTCAGCTAATACAGGATAATCCTCACGCAATAAATAAACGACAAATTTACGTGAAAAAAACGATTCAAGATATTGTTCGGGTCTCCCCTCAGATTCATTTAAAGATAAATATTCAATCGAACCCGGCTCCTGCCTCTTCTCAGCATTCATTACCTGATAAAAACGCTTCCTTATCTGAGCCGAAAGAAGTTCACGCCATAAAAATGAACCAATTTCTCTTAAAATGAATACTTTCCAACAAAGATCTACAGACACTTTATCCTTCATGCGCCTGCTCATTATCTTCTCATGTATTAAAGTAAAATAACTCACTGACGAGATCAAATCTGCATAGAATTTTGGTATGGGTGCACTTAAAGTTTTAAGAACAGACACTATATTAAAAGAAGGCAGAAATGTCATTTTTTTTATATCTTCATCGGATATAATCTTCTTATCATAATCAGGCACTAAAAGAGTACAATACGCTGAGCTTTTTTCTACCCCTTCCTTCTCAGTATAATCTTTATGAATAAATATTCTCTTCCCAATGACCGTATCTCCAGTGGATGCTGAAACATTCAGATAAAAAAATGCAGGATCCGGATAAAAAAGGCCTTTCAGGTATGCAGGCATGTAAGATACTATGTTTGTAAGAAATTCAGGTGAAATTGGTCGCGCCAATCCTTGAGCGGGCCTGTCACTATCTGCCATATTCGTGCCGAATAAATAATCCTTAAATTCATCAAATCCCTTAATTTTTTTCATACTAACAATACTAAGAGGTGACTCAGCTATGGTCTCTTTTAGGACAAAAGGACTTCCTTCATAATCGCTAATAATGTCTTCACTTGTCTGTTCCTCTTCTGTTTCCTCCGGTGTTGTCTCTTCTGTTTTAAAGTCTTTTTCTAAAGTAATAGTTTCTGGAAGCAATAAAACTTGAAAAGGTTCTAACTGTTTCACAAATTTTAAATCTTCTGCGTCAATCTTACATCCAGTTCTTAATATATGGTCTACGACTTCTTGAGTCGCAGCATCAATTTTAACAGACTCACTAACAGGCTCTGCTAATACAGGCAAAAGTTCTTTAGTCTCAGGAGGAAGTTCTTCATATAGAGAGAGCGGCTCTTGAGGTTCTGAAACCGTCTCATCAATAGGCTCTGGATCTACAAAGATAGGAATTATATCTTCCTGAATAACTTTTTCCTTTTCTTCAAGCTTATCAGGAGAAGTAACCTCATCTTGAGGAAAAAGAATAATACCAGTTGCTGCCCCTGGTGTTCTCTCAAAATCGCCTAATTCTAACATTTCATAAGCAGGTTTAAGCTCTACAGACTTCCTAGGCTGCTCTTCTTTTTTATCTATTTTTACAATTTCACCAGCACTCTCTTTTGCTGTAGGTTCATCAATACATACGTCTATTAATTCTGCTAATTCTGAAACTTCCTGTACGTAAGCAGGATCTTTCGGGTCTATTTCCCTTTTCTTTTGAGCAATTACACACGTACCCTTACCAAAATGCCTCCGCAGCTTACGTTCTTGTTCTTCATCTTCCACTATTTTCCATATAACACTTTCAGGATATTGCAAATCTTCATTTAATAAAAATTCTTGTGCTTCATATCCAAATTCATCCAACATCAAAGTAATATAGTCCTCATCTAAATCTTTAATGCTCGATATAATTAAATATCCGTCTAAAGCTACTACACGATTCAACTCTTGGAAAAACTTCACTTTCTGATCGGGGCTAAGATGAGTATTCCGGGCAATAGTTTCATAAAAATCCAGGTTTACAACATCGAAAGCACCGTCTTCCAGAAAAATTTTGTTTCTAAAAATATCTATATTTTCCACCTTATGTTTAAGAGGACCTAGGTCACTGCTTAAATTTTTAACTACCTTTTTAGCCTCATCAAGAAGCCCGCTGCTCAAATGAAACTCATGAAAGCTGATCTTCTCAATAGAATGACCAATATCTTCAAGTAAATGATTAACCTTGGCTAAAGCTTGAATAGCGCTTGCACACTGTGAATTCAGCAAACCCCAACGTTCTAAAGCTATCTCTTTTCCGTACCTTTTTTGCTCTTCATAGATCATCTCGAGAAATCTTGCTAAAATAGAAACGTGAATTGTAAAAGGTGCAAGTTGCTGAAGATATTCGGAATGTTGAGGTGCGCACCTATCCCAATATTGAGGATCGCCTCTTAAAAAAAACAATGTTGCAATTCCCATACGGCTACGATGAATTTGAAGCTCAGTCGGTTCTTCATAGACTTTATAGACCTTTCTTTCTCTAACTTTTCTCACCTCTGAAGGTAGTTTTTCTTTTTTAGATTTTCTTATTTTTATACCCCTACGTATCTGATTATACTTTTCTTGAAATAATGTCTTTTGCCAGTTTGGCATTAATTCAAGTCTGCCACTTTTTAATATTTCATGAGCACCTAATACAATACGCTTTTCTGAGTATGGATTGTAGTAAGTATATGCCCATCGGATTTTATGATTAAATGCACACTTTGTTTTAGTTTCTGGATAATATGCCAGTGCAAGCCCCCACTGATCACTCAGTATATCTTCTATCTGCTCATCCTGGGTCACATCTATCGAATATTTACGCACCGCCTTATCAAACCATGGTTTATCCTTAAGCATTGACTTTGAAGGCTTATCAATACGCTCATATTTCATAAACACTTCTGGCTTAACCCAATTTTCTTCCGTCTTCCACTCTTTTGGCATCCACTCCTTTCGCGCCATTTCAATATTTCTCTCGATTTGGGGTAGATTTAGAATCTTTGAAAAATCAATTTCAGGCTCTGTCCATTCTGCTTTTGTTTTTCGAGCTGGCTTTCTCTTAACAGGCTCATCTGGATCAACAGCGTACATTTTGATAGGGCTAAGTAATTTGACTAAATCACTAAAAGGTTTCGAAAAGTCACGGAAAGTTACAGATAGTTGCGGGAGGTTACGAACTAAACTAGAAATAATTGGCTTCCAACTTTTAGATAATTCAGAAACAAAATAGTTTTTCACATTTTTAAAGAAATTTCGTACAGTTGTGCGTACGGTCGGATTGGTCCATAGGAAGGATAAAAATAAAACACCCGCTCCTATCCCGATAGCGGATGAGAAATATTGTGATACAAGAAGCAGCTTAATCTGTCCAATAGTTTCAGAACTCACTATGTGTGGGATAAAGCTTTTGATATATTTAGTTAAAAAAGCACATACTCCTAATATCCCAAATAAAGATATCAAATATGATGATGCTTCACCTTTCTCACCTTTTTTGATTATTCTCTTTTTTATCAGAAAGTTTTCAGCACGTTCCAAGAGTATATCAAGTGAAGTTATTGGATTGCCTCTCTTTCGTGCCATTTTTTGTTTATGCAAAAGTAAATCGTATGAATTTGTTACTGTAAAAATATCATCATTAACAAGGGCATCCTGTAAGGCCTTCATGCGCTCATCAAGACTTCTTTTTGTATTTTTCTTTTTCTTCGCATTGCTCTTGACTTCCTTAGGCAATTCTTTTTCCTCAGTATGCTTTTGGGATATATCAGATGAGACTTTTTTAAGAGACTCATTTATTTCTTTAGTCTCTGACGACTTTTCTTCCCTTTTACTTTTTTCCTTTTCATAAATCTCATTCAATTTTTCACTATAATATATTGCAATGACATTTTTACAAAATTCCTGTATGATTTTAAAACGAAACTTATTCTTCTCTATTCTATCCCATAAAATATACAATCCCTCGCTTGTCTCTATGTTCTGTATCTCTTTTATTATTCTTGCCGTTTGGCTAACATTGTAAATTATATGACTGAGATATTCACTATATCCCTCTTTATAGACCGGATGATAAAGCATGGCATCAATAAGACTCTCAGCCTCAGGTATACGTCCTGTACTTATATAAATAAATGATAATAATACTGTGGCTACGACATTTAATGAATTATCAATAATATCTTCGCGGAATCTATTAATACAACTTTCTCGCTCCTCTTTTTTATAATTAACTATTAAATCCAGATACTGCAAAATAATAAATTCAGCCTGACTCTTTACATCAACCGCATTTATATTATTTTTAAATAAATTATACCCATTATTGACTAACTCATGCGCCTTCTCAATATCCCCATTTTTATTAAAAATTTTTGAAAAACTATTAAAAGTACGAATAAGATATAACGTTTCTTCTTTAACCCCAAGAGTATCGTGGTTTTCCTTAAATAAAGAATATGCTTTATCAAGTAATTTATACGCTTTATCAAGATTTGATCTTTCTTTAAAAGCTATGGCCAGTATACGATATGCATTAATTATATAAAAGGCCTGAGATTTAACCCCTTTAGCATGTGGATAATCTATAAATAATGTGCATGCCCTATTAATTAATGCTTCTCTCTGCTCAGGGGTTTTATAATCTTTAAACTTAAACGAAAGCTCTTTGTAGGTACTAATAAGATATTCAATAAGATCATTAACGCCTTTTGCGTCAGGATATTTATACAATAGTTCATATGCCTTATTAACTAATTCTTCTGCATGCTCAAGATGCTCAAGGCTATCTAAATCTATAAATTTTCTTGCAAGTCTATTATAAACATCAACAATGTATGAACTTTGTTGTTTAACATTCTTTGCATTGGGATAATCACTTAATATACTATATGATTTATTTATTAACTCTTCTGCGTGCTTAAGATTTCCTTGATTTATAAATATTAAGGAAAGAGCATTATAGTTACCAATAATATATCTAATTTTGTCCTGAACTCCTTGAGCAAGCGTATAATCTCTCAAGATCTTATAAGCTTTATTGACCAACCTTTCCCTTAGCTGCAAATTTTTTGTCATCTTGATTCCAACTCTAGCAAAAACATCAATAATTATGTCAGCATTCTGCTCAATCATTTTTTCATCGAAGTACTCATTAAATATGTAAATTGCCTTATTAATTAATTCTGCCTCTTTTTCAGTTTCTTCATTTACTCCAAACTCTTTCGCACAATAAAGATAAGAACTCATTATATAAGAAGCTTGATCTTTAACTCCTTCTACATCTGGATAATCACAAAACACTGAATATGCCCAATCTATAAATTTTTCTGTTTTATATAAATTATCAATCTTTTTTGTATTTCGTAATGCCTTTGCTATACGATTAAGCATAACAATAATATCCTTAGCCTGGCTCTTTACGGTCTCAGAATCAGGATATTTTATAAGATAGTCTTTAAAAATACGATAGGCTCTAGTTAATTGATCTTGTGCTTTTATTAATTCGTTCTCCATATTTGATTCAGCATTATTTAATAACGCTATAATAATTTCATTATTAATGTTTTCTTCTGCTGCATAAGCAAGGTGGGGCAAATATAGTTTAGCCCCATTCTGAATATCGTCTTTTATTCTTGTTTCAAATTTTTCTGCCACTGTTTGGGAGCATAAAAAACGATAATGTTTCCTTAAAACTTCTTTAAGAATATCATTTACCCGATAAAAACACATATTAGGAAATGTAATCTTTTCCCAAAAATAACGGAGTTTTTTACTAAAATCTGCTGTTTCGAGCAAAAGAATATTATTTAAACAAGCCATTATGATGGCTGTCTCTTGTATTTCAACGTTTATATCATATTTACCAATATTAATTCCTTTACGAAATTTCATTGCCTTTTTTGCTATACTACATGCTTCATTCAATCTATTCATGCGAAGATAAATAAATGATATTATAGTTAATACTATGCTATCATCCGGATGAAATAATCGAATGAAAAGAAAATGCTCGAGAAAATCTTGTAACTCCTCTTTTTTACAATCCGTAAGAAAATTCATATAAGAAACAATAATAAAATCTTCTTGATTACAAACTTCTGAGATATGAGAGTACATGTTAAACATTTTGTGAGCCTTATTAATCACTTCAAGTATTTGTCCCCGTTCCTTATAATCCTCAAAGTGTTTTGCTAGTCCGTTTAAAATATCTATATTCTTAACAATCTGTTTCTTAGCCCACTTGTCATTAGGATGCATACTAATATAATCTTCTGCTACAGCACAAGATTTATAAATAGCCTTTTTTGCCTTTTGGAATTTACCACTATTTTTAGACTTATAATATTCGGCCCGTAAAGAATCAATCTTATTTTTTACAGCCTCGTCTAATCTATTCCCATAATAGACTCCTTCATCTAATTTGCCTAGCTTCTTTAATAAAGCCTTCTCTTTTTTAATGTATGGTGCTATTTGTTTCAGTATTTCTTTATTTAGTTTCGATACAGGAAACTTTTCATTAATAATCTCTTCTGCCTCATCCTTTATTTTAACAAATATATCAGCTATGCCGTCCTTCCCTTCGATATCTTCTATATATTCGGGTTCGGTTATATTATATTTTTTCATTTTTTTATATAGCGTAGTTCGGGATATGCCTAATTTTCTGGCTGTTTTGGATTTATCTCCTTTATAAATTTTCCGTATCACTTCCTCTTCCAATTGCTCAATTAAATTATTCAAATTTAATCCTTCAATTCCTTTAGTAGAAAATGAATATTTTAAACTAAGATTCTTCAGTGCATAAATACCCTTTTTTTCGAACTCTTCTTCGACTGTTTTGCAGAATAATTCAACCACTTTAATAGCGTGAGAAATATTACCGTCTGCTATATTAAAAGCATTTTTGATTGCCTTCTTTTCAATATAATTAATTAATACTGTAAAATTTATTTCTTCTTTTTTATTAACAATACCGTTATATTTTTTTATTTTATTCAAATCTATGCCATACTCTCTTATTTTTCTTAATATTTTCTCACGGCCTATTCCCAACAACGAAGCTGTCTTATAAGCAACACCATTTTTTAGACTAAGTGCGTGCTCGATTATCTTTTTTTCTACTCTTTCCAAAGAAGCCTTCATTTTATTTATTGCATCTTGATCTTTTGGGTAGACATATTTGTCTTTCAATGAATTGCAGGATATCCCTAATAACCCAGCCGCCAAAGTCTCGTCACTGCCTGTTATCATAAGTGCACACCTTATAGCTTCTTTCTCTATATACTTAAGAAATGTTTTAAGTCTATTTTTCTTAGAGAGAATAAAAGATGTAAAATTATTATCGTAACTGGCAGTCATCCCAAATTGTGTTTCCATAGAATCAGAACACGTCCAAGGAATTTCTTTACTATCAAAAAGATCATCTTCGCCTTTTAGATCTTCATTATCCACATTTACGGAACTGCCTAAAAAGAATGGGACAAGTTCCAAGCGATCACGTAAAATCTCCCAATCAGGAAATAAATCGGGAAAGAAATACCATAGTAAGAAAGAAACAATACCAATGAATCCCATAAACGACATCAATTCTATTAATACATAACCGTTTCTCTTCTTTATGTTATTTTTACCCCAGTAATATTTAGCCGTGTTAAATCTATCCTCGCCATTCTTTATAACCTTAAAAATATCTTTATTCCTCAATGATTCCTTAATGCCCTGCTTCTTACCAACATATACAACTAATAACCGGGTATTCTTTTCATTGGTAAATGTATAAACAAGCCCGGTTTTTTTAGTATAAAGAACAAACAATCTATTCTGAATATCCTGAACAGGTGCTCCTTTTATGACCAATGGATTGTGTGTGTTATTCTTTACCATCTCCCCGATATTCTTTATTAATTGTTTCTTTTCAACTCCACTAATGTTTTTCCATGATCTAAAAAAGCCTTTAGTAAAACGAATCTCCTCTATAGCTTTCTTTTCTTGCTCTCCTGCACCATGTTTTTTACGTTTATATTTACGCTTTTCTTTCTTTCTTCCTTTTCCCGGTTTTTCCTCAATATCCGTAATACTTTGAAGAACCTTATTAGCCGACTTAATCCCGGCGCGCGCCTTTTTTAACACTCCTTCTATTATCGGATCATCGCTATCTCCTTCATATTTTGATATAATCTTTTCGAACATTTTTACGATTTCATTTATTTTTTCTACACTTTTAGCACTAGCGACTTTATTCAATTTTTTTTGCGCAATATTTAATCTGTTTTGTGCTACACTCCTTCTTCTTATAATTAAGTTTTCTTCTTTATCTTGCGAAATTAGAACCCTCAATTTTTTCAAGCGCTCCGATATACCTGGATGTTCCGGATGCAGCTCTTTGATCTGAGTCAGTAACCCGGATTCTATATTCCATGCTCCTTTCTCACTTGCCTCCTTAACTTTTGATAAAAGCGAAATAATACTATTCGCCTTTCTGTATATCTCTTTCAGACCTTGATTCCGCCAATCCAATTCCAAACCTATGCGTGCAATCTTTGAAGATTTAGCATAGTTGTTAGCATTAAACCTTTTGTGTACTTCCTGATATATCGAGCTTACTATCTCCTCTTTCTTATCCTGATTATACTTATTTAACAGAAGGATGATGCCTCTTGCCAAAGGCTGCGGAAGGTTTTCATAAGACATGAGTAACAATAATGTATATAAATCTTCAGAGTGTACGTTATCATATAAAAAATAACGTTCCTTCTCGTCAATTTTCAAAAAAATCTCATTTAAAATAAGCCACGCTTTATCATAGTCATCTTGTAACGTAGCAATTATTCCTTTGTAAAATTGTATTTGATTAAGCTTTTCTTGTCCGAATTTTTTTTCTACAGTAAGAATTTCCCTGGCAATTGCTTCTGCTCTGTTTAAACTTTCCTGAGCTACCTTTAAACTGTCAAATTGCTTAAAAAACTTGATAATTATAGTAGCTCTTATTAAATTAACATCAATGGCATACATACTTTTTTTTATTACATCTTCTTTTGATAATAACTCATCAGAAACATCATCAAGAAAAAGAGTTTCTACAACATTTAATAAGCTGAGAGCTTCCTCATAATCTCCAGCATCGTCATATAAATCTATCAATGCAAGATAATCTAGTATATTCTGTGTCTTACCAATAACACGAACAAAATCCTGCTTAGCTTTTTCTGCATATCTTTCCTTTAAAGTCTTATCGTCTTCCTCCTGAATTATTGCATAATATGAATGCCCGCGCAGACTATACAATAGAGTGTATAATTGTTCATCATCTTCAGGGGCTATGTTTAGTTCATCTTGGGCTAACTCGACTGCCTTATCAAACAACGATATAGCACCAGTGTATGACCGCCTTTCAAAATAATAATGACCCAATGCTATGGTTACATTTAAAAGAACAGTACGTTTGTATTCATAACTCCCAACCGTAGTACCACTGTCTTTTTTCTCATCAGATCTCCTTATTAGATTATCTAAAAGTCTAAGCGCTTTGCGTGGCTTCTTTTGGGCTTGCCTATCAATTATACTGCTTATATTTTTTATACAATCAGCTCTAAGATAAGTTGCTCCTTGTTCGTCTGCAGATATGAGCACTTCTGAATATACTCTCAGGGCGGAATCCCATTCCTCATCATATCCCATACTTATCGCAAGTAAGTATTTTGCGAGAGGATTATCCGGCTCTATTGCAAAAACGCAATTTAGCGATTCCATATATTTTTTACTATATTGTAATAATAAAGCTACAAATGCATATTTAATGAGCACATTAACGTTTTCTGGTTCTTTTTCTTTTATTTCAGCTAATTCATTCATTTTTTTTATGCGCAACTTATTATCAAAATCTATTAATTCATGCAATTCAAAAAATAATAGATCAATAGGATGAATCCCTTCTGCCTCCGGAGGAAACGTTTGTATGCTTTCTTCTTTCTCTAATATTTCATTAATCTGCTCATTAAGCTTGGTGAAAGATTCCGGATCAGTGCTTACTTCTTTAAATTTTTTAGGGGATTGCAAAGCTTCTATATTTGAAATCGCATTGATATGCCGAATGGAAGCATTACTGAGTTTTGGGGTAACTTTTCCGTTTTTGTCAAGGAAGTCTAACGATATAAGACCGTTTATTTCATCGCGAAAGGTCGACTTACTAAAAGGTTTGCCGGAGGGTGCGCCACGTGTTTTATGCAAACTGCGCCATATCACTGTATTACCGTTAATGAGGACTGCACCTCGGTCTTTAACCTTTATGGGTATATCTCCAATTATATCCCTAGCCGCCCATAAATCTCTCAGACACTCGGCAACTGAACCTTGAGGCTTTGGTTTTTTCCTTTTGCTCTTAATAATATCATCCTGTTCTTCGATTTTCCCTCCCACAGCAGGCTTTCTTGTAAGTACTGCATGCACATTTTTCAGAAGTTCGTCGAATTTGGTTTGGTCTTTAGCTTTGGCGAGCCTTATAATCCGTCCAGCAGTTAAATTAAAAGACCGTAATGCTTCAATCTGTTCTTGTGACGCATTAAGTAATATCTTTCTGATATAATAGTATTTTGTTCCATAACGCGAATATTTTCTCTTTTCACAATCTAAAAGTTCTAAGAGAGTAAGCGCTTGAAACCTCTTTCTAATAGTTTCTATTTTGCATTCCACTTCTGCATCTGATTCCCGCTGCCATCGGATAACTTCCCCTGTAGATTTTGTAAGGACTCCGCGGTCATTAACACACAGAGCTTCCCCCTGAAGCTCGTAGCGGTATTTCCATAAATTTTCAATCCACCTTATGGACAGGTTTTGATTTGGTTTAATTTGTAAAATATCCTGTATGTCTTTTTTAAACTTTTCAAAATTATGCTTTGTATTTTTACTTTTACTCATTGCATAAAGCGCAGAATGACTCATCGTCTTTAATAAAGGCATCCCCTGAAAAGAGACGTTAACAAGTTCCTCGATCTTTTCTTTATTAGCAGTAACTATTTCATCAATAAGGTAATGATCATATTGATTTCCCTTAGCCTTTATCTTTATTAGAAGACCTAATTCTGTAAGCAAAGGTCGAACTTGTGGTATCAATATTTCATCAAGTTTTTGTCCCTTTAGTTCAGAACGCCGTTCCCAAAGACGCCATATGATATTCGCTACTTTCCCTTCAAGAATGCGTTTTTGTTTGTTTTCAACCCCAACCTTTCGGTACTTTAGTTCTCTAGAAGAAGAACCCTCGTATTTCTTAACAATATTTTTCATTCTTTCTTCAGTTCGATAGGAGATAACTTGTTTTTTCATATTAGTGCATAAAAAATCAAACCATTCACGATTAGTTACATACAATCTCTCCATAAAGGATTCTTTTGGATCCTGATATACTGGAAGTTTTTTGGAAAAAAGATGCGGTTCAAGTAGTTCGGTTACCTCTCGTGGATAGTGTCTAAATGCTTCCTGAAAGATTCTGAATATATTAAGGACCGCTGTTAACCTTTTAGCCGGAGTGCGTGGCCCAAAAAGAAGTCCCATAATAAAAAGAATAGTATCGCCCTTGAGCGTTTTTCCTTCATATGTATAGGTATATTTGTCTTTTCCTTTCAAAACTCTAAGTAAAAGTTTTTCGTCTTTTATTAGTTTTGTTACTTTTTTAAAAAGTTTATCTTCATCATATCCGTAAGGAGAAAAAAAGTTCAGCATATCACGAAGAGTTTCTTCATCCCCAGATGGTTTAGCCTCTTCCTTTTTTGGCTCAGACAATGATGCCTCCTCCGCTTTTCCTTTTCTTCTTACCTTGCTTTTTTCTTTATTAAACTCAAATTTACTAAAACTTTCTCCATGTTCTTCTTCAAACTCCTCAAGCTGATTAATAGCATTTATTATTGCTTCGCCAAATTCCCTTTTCAATGTATCTTGAAAACTTTCTTCGCCACCTACATCTTTATCTTTTATTACACCAAAAAGGTCAATCATGAGTTCCGTGGTTAATTCTGTATTATACCTTTCTAAACGATAATCTACATACATCTTCATCGTCTGGACAACTGCAGGAGGATCATTTCCTATCCTTTTCTTTAACTCTTCTTTTATAAAATCAATACCTATTAAAATCTCACGGCGTAGCTCCTGGTTTCTTTTCTCTTCTTTCGACAAAAGTTTTTTGGCTTCTTTTGATGTTTCCGCATTCTGCCTCGAACTACCACCGCCAATAATGCTATTAACGGGTGATTGCCATGCTGCAAGAGGAGGATTTGTGAAATTAATATTAGCATTCCATACACGCTGTTGAGTTTCAGAAATACGATGCTGCTTTTTGAGATCTAATCCCTCACCAGGCAAAATTTCACCTCTTGCTTTACCTTTTATGCTTCTGCCTTCTTCCTCTTCTCCTTCTGCTTTAATCATTGCTCCTAAGGCATCTTCTATTCGACTGAGTGCATTCATTATCTCTGCCGTAGGTTCAGTTTTAACTTGCTCTTTTAAGAGACGGCGAGTCATAACAAGACTTTTTCTTACCTTTTGTAGTTGAGAGGGGAGTTTTATAAACACCTTGCGTTCAGAAAAAATATTGGTAATTGACTCTGTCTTTTTAATTGCTACACGGAACATGCCTCGTTCTATAAGTGAACGTAATTCACTCATATGACTCCTAATCATATCAAGAAATTGACGCTCTTCTTCTAGCTGTGTAAGTAGTTCTTTTATACGACTTTTAACTTTTTCTCGAATTCGTTCTATCTCACCGATGCGTTTTTCCCTAAGATTTTCAATAGCTAGATTTATCTGACCTATGGCCTCCTTATATGATTCTTGTTCTAAGAATCCTTCGGAACCAACAATTTCAAGCAGGTGTGTATATGCATCCACCTTGCCTTCCACATGCCCACGTTTAAGCCATACTAAAATATTCCACAATGTTTGCAGTGCGGCTTCATGATTAAGGCGTGATACGCCGTGCTGCCAATCGGCAAGATATTCATCTCTTACGTATGTAAGGAGTGCAATATTATCAATAATAGTAAGGATATCATCATCCTGACTTTCTAAAATATGATTATGTGCGCGAATTGCTGTAAGTAAAGAATCATAAATAATCTCTACCCACATTTTCGTACTTATCTTATGTTCTCCTACAAACTCTTTTATCCATCGCTGCTGCAATACCACAACTTTCCTGTTAACATCATATTGTGCTAATCCTAATTCTGTAATAAACTCTCCCATTCGTTTATCAACATCAAATTCCTCTCTTCGACTCTCTTTGAACAAACGAATACGCTGCCAAAATAGTTCATTCGCATGGATACGGAATGTTCTGCGCACGCCTAGCAGTGTGGCACTCACAGCACCTGTATTCCCTTCACTGAAGAGCGATAAAGCACGAATTAGTTGTATTTTCCCTTTCTCACGCAGTAATTCTCTCTTTTGTTCATTCAGCAGTGTTAGCTTATCATCATCCTTAGCCTCATATGCTTCAAGAATATCTCGATCGGTTTCTTTGATATTTATATTAATTTCATCCAACCTAATGCGCATATCTGTTGGGTCTTTTAAAATAAAAGAAAATGTTATCTCATCATTAATACGCTGTATCTCATTTCTGATTTCACTAAGTTCTTCAGACTTAAACTCTTCAATTCCGTCTTTCTTGATTCGACGTATGCCAGCCATAACACGCTGAAGGCTAACATTTAATTGTAATAACTGCACCGCCCGGCTTCTAAGCCACTTCTCTTCTTCAGAAAAATTCATCTGTCTTTCTTCCTTTGCTTTCTGGGGTGTTTTTCCCACACCACTACGGGTGCCAGAGGTACCACTACTCATTGGCGAACTATATGCTGCAAGAGGAGGGTTTTCGAAATTAATATTAGCATTCCACACAGCTTTCTGTTTTGGAGAAATATAATGCCCACCATGAGGATCTTTTCCTTCACCAGGGAGAATAACTCCTGTTCCTTTAATTTTAAGCTCGGCTGTTTCCAGCCCTTTCCGATGTTTATATTGCTCATAAGCTTCATAATAGAATTCGCTGAATTTAATTACCATCGGCGGGAAAAAATCTCCAACAAGCAATTCACGGATTCCCCCTTCTTCGCTAAAAATCAACTCACGATCTTTATTCCTCGCCCCGATACTATACTTTTCGATACTTTCTTTCGTATGTGATTTGCTTGTGTAACCCATTTCATCTAACTCAGTAAACCCTTCAACATCCCCCACCCAGATAAGTTTTATCTTTTTATCTTTAACGATCATCCTTATATTTTCAGTATGCATGTCTGACTCTATAAATGAATCTTTTTCACCTACATCAAGATGCCAACCTTTGTAACCGGCATGATGCATTTTTGCTAAAAGCACAGCACATTGTTTAACTATATCCGTTTGCATTTCCTTAATGTCGCCACCATATAAATTAGGGTTCTCTTTAATGATTTTATCAAACCCTTCCCGTCCTACATTTAATAAGCGCCGCCCGTCATTATTGTATTCGAATACTGCAAAACGTAATGGCCTTTCATCATCGCATATCCAAGGCTCATCTTCTCTATACATAGAATAGGTACCATGAGGCATCTCACATAAAAGAAGCGGCCTTATCATGGCTTCCGGATATTGTGCAGAAATATCTTGAGAAAAATAAAAGTTCTTTTTATTAATGATTCTTCTTTTTTCCAAGAGACCGGGAATTTTTATCTCAACCGCATAGTTGACTGTACCATCGGCATTCATTTCAAAAACAATGTGGCGCCTGAATGACTCTGTCACCGGTGTAATATAAATATTTCCTTCCAAATTAAGATAATATCCCTTTCGCAAAGCATAGCTGAGTGACCCTTCAATACCAGAAGGACGATACTTCTTATCCTTATGATCGAACCGGCTGCGTAATGTTGATGCAATTTTCAAAAGCTTTTCTGCTTTTACTGCATTGGTAAACAATTCAAACATATCAGGATGTTCTTTCCTAAATTGTGTATCTTTATTCTCAAGCACCTCTGCCATATCTTTATGTGAATCTATAGTACTGGGTAAATCCTGTGCTGATAATTCATTGATTTCTTCCGCTTGCCAAATGCGAGCGGGACGTTTTATTGAAGGTAATGCACAAAACCATTGTATTTCGGCCTCACCTTGTTCATATTTCTTTATTTTATCTTTAACCTCAACTATCCTTTTTTGAAAATCAGGATCATTCATGACGCATTTAGCAATCTCATCAGCTAATCCGTAGCTTGCATCGCTCACTCTTTTATCTGAAGTAAGAGGCAATCCATGTGTTGTATACGTCAGGGAGTCCGCATTCTCATGATAAGCAATAAGAGGAAAAAATATTGTACTTAAATTATCAGCCAATATTTCTATGTTCGATAAGAAGGAAGGAATCCCGTACAGCCTTGGTTCTTTGTTATAGTAGTCATTCGGTATCGCATATTCATTCCTATGTTTTTCATTTGAATAAAGTTTCACACTAGCAAAGGTAAGATATAAAGCTTTCTCTTCATCAATATGCAACGATTTTCGTAACCGTTTAAACAAAAACGGTGCGACGGTCCAAAATACAAGACTTGTTAGATTCTTGTTAGGAAAAGGGGGACGAATACCGAATATGCTACTTGCTTTATCTTTTCTAAAATATCGAATCAATGCCTGGGTAAATTCTTTTTCCTCAGTCCGCCTGAATTTATGAAGCATACGCACAGCATGTGTATTATGAAAGCAATGCCTAAGCAGAGAAAAAAGCTCCGCAACCTCCTGCTGTTCATCTTGATTGTACGAGGCCAAGATAGATTCTTCTTGGTCTAGGTCCCTTTGATCAAGCATATCCCATGTAAGTTTGTTAGTATATGGTTTACCCTCATTTTCTTCTTTTATACGCTCATAAAATTGCGTTAAACGGGGGCTTTGAAATGTCAGTTTGCTAAAATGCCATGATGCATTTTCACGTTCCGCATGTAATAATATTGTGATATCACGTTCTATTTCTAATTCCATTATTCTTTTTTTTGCCCATTCTGTTAATGATTTGATAAACGCCTTATCGGTTGCCTTTTGTATTTCCATTGGGAGATTCATTATGAAGAAAGCCAGACCACCTTGATCACGTATATAATCCTCTTTTTTAAGTAATCCCTCTGTGTGATAAGGTAATAATTCTTTACGGAATTTCAGTAACTTATCAAATTCTTCCCGTGCAGCAGGATTTTCTTTCAAAACTTCTAAACCCTCAATTAAATGTTTCACTCCGGGATGCCTTTTTTTGTAGTATTCCGCTAATCCTTCGACTGAATCAGGAATATCATCTTCTGAAAAAGTGGCGTTTGACACCGCTTTTTCATCTGCAGGCATATACTTAATTAACATATCCCTGCGCTGCCACTTGTAATTAATGTCTAGTGCACTCTTAATCTGTGTAAGATAAAAAGCATCCTTCATCATAGGTGTTTCATTAATAGTACGCAGATTCGCCTGTCCTTTAAATATCCGGATTGTCGAAGTTTTCCATGCATTAATAAATTCAGGAGTGAGACGCCTTAAATCAATGCCTAAAATGCGCGAACCGGTCGAAATAATTTTGAAATTTTCACTCACCTTTAATAAACTTCCCCCCTCTTCATCCTGAAAATATTTTTGAACGCGTTTATCATCAAAGAGGTGCTCCAAATCAGCTTTGGTCATATCATTAACCGCTGCTTTTTCCTTACCCGCAAGAATTACTTTATGCCCTCGCATAAGCAGCATTTTAAGAAGAGGCATATCAGCAATAATTTCACCTGCGTTATCAACCGCATACAAAATTACCTGGGCTTTCATTTTAATACGTTGCTGCAATAAACCGTAATCAAACGCGTCATCGGCAAAAAGTCCTTTCTTCCCGACGACAGACTTCAGCTGCTCTTTTATGTTAAGTTTTCTGTCAGACAATTGTTCGGCACTTTTCGGATCGCCATAATCCATAGCATTACCAACTATTGATGCTTCTATTGCAGCAAGGAGAGGATCTTTTTGTTCTGAGATAAGATTATCAATCCAATCCAACTGGGCAAGCATTGTTTTATTATTTTCAGTTTTAATGTCTTCATACGGATCTCGAACTCCGGTCCCTATACGGATAATTTCATATAAAATATCTTGTATATCCCGAAAATTACTCCCCTCAACAAAATATTTATTCACGCTGTATTGAATAGCTTCCTCCACCTTAGTTCTAATCTCTTGATCATCAGTTGCAAGTTCGATAGTTTGAACCGCGACTAATCTATTACGTTCAACCGATAACTTGCGTTTATTTTCATCTGATGGAAACATATCCGGATCAGATGCGTAAGGATCAGCTACTACATCTGACGGTGGAAGTGGTGGAACTTTCAAATTTGTCTTAATCGCTTCAACAAATTCTCTTATTGTTATCTCTCCACTATGCAGTTTATTTCGTAAATCAGCGCTAAAATCCTCATCATCCGAAGGATAGTCTACTTCCACAATCCTTTCCGTGCTTTCGGCAGCGGTTACTGTCTTACCCAATGCATCTGCCTCTTTTTCTACCAAACTCATGAGTTTTGGGATGTCGTTATCTCGCAACGCGTGTACTAATTCATTAGGATCTAAAAACGTAACAGATTCTCCACGGTTTCTTGCACTTATAATCTCCGTTGCATATCTGTTCCAGAGTTTAATTTTTTCTTTAGAATCAGGGTCATCAAGAATTGTGCGGACAAGTTTTGGTAGGACCTCTTCGCGAAATGTTTCTTTTTCAGTTTTACCTATTTTTTTATAATCGGCAATTGCCGAAATGACTTCCAAAGTACCAGCGCGGCTTCCTTCGTTAATACCAAAATACTTCTTGTATCCTGCCATTATTTTCTCATACAGATTGTTCTCCGGAACTTCGGTAATACTCGGTGTTACAACCATGTATGACACACCATTTTCTTTAAGCGCTTTTGTTATACCCGGTGTGTGGTAACCTCCAGTTACTAGAACTATGGGGTTTACAGAGTGCATAGCGCTGCTAAGCGCCCCACGCTTTGCACTTTGCTCTATGCGCTTTGCCTGCTTAAGGGTGTTTTCAACAATAGCTGTCTCACGTTTTTCAGCGAGGTCGTAGAAGCGCTTGAATAGAGGGAGATGTTTATCAAGATTAAAATGTTGCAGGTCGCGAGTTGCGGGTCCCTCGACTTCGCTCGGGATCCTGAGTTTGTCGAAGGATTGCGGGTTAAGAAGTTTATCAACTCGAGACTCGAGACTCGCAACTCGAAACTCGTCTTTATACTTACGAAAGTATGCCACATCTTCCGGAGTTGCTCTCAATGTAAGTAATTTCTTTAGTACTCTAAATATTTCAATAAGCTGATAGAGCTTTTTTTCCTTAGGCGTAGCTAAAAATTTTGAAAGCACTTTTTTCTCTAGTAGAATACGTTCTCTATTTAGAGCGCCTTCATCAATATCTTCTACAAGCCAGAGATAATGCAGGTAACGATTGATATTCTCATATTCACGAAAATCTATTTTGTAGCTAAGTGACATTTCCTTAAGAAACTTGTAATAATCAACAGCTGAGAGGCGTTTTCCCTTAAAATCTATCTCTTTATACGCGATGAGTTCAATATCTTCTTCTTTAATTGAAGCATTATTGATAAATTTGTTTATGAGGTCATTTGTCTCAAACTGAATTCTTCCGAGGTTAATCTTTTGTTGATAGACTTCAATCTCACGCAATTTATTAAAGTTTTTGTAAGGAGTAGTACTGATGCCCGTTCTTTCTGTGCTATTTAGCACATACCTGAAGTATTGAATTGGGTCTTCGGGGTTTTTGTGAAACCTCTCCTGCTCATCCAAAAATGAGCGTAATTCATGCGAAAAAACAGTTTTCTTGAGTGATGAAAGCGTTCTTTCAATGCCGGTTAAAAATATGTTGACCTGATCCTGCAATGCATGCGCTTTTACATATGTTTCTACATGCTCCACGTACAAATCTTCATGGTCAACGCCAAATAATTCGACGGGATCATCGGAAATTATCGAATACTCTTCAGGTCCGGTTATTGTTCCCTCCTTTACATAGACATTAATAATTTCCTCCCTCTTATCTTTAAGAGGAAAAGCCCTGAATAGTGACGTGTCTATCTTACCTGAAGAACCTTCCACGCAAACTGTATCTATACCGAATTTCTTTTGAACCACCCCTAGAATACTCTCAATATTTTTCTGAGCTTCATAGTTTGCGTGTGCGTTCTGGATGTAGATTACCAATGGAGACTTTTTGCTTGATGTATCGAATACATCCTGAATGCGTCCAATATCGGTTGGAATATTAATAATCTCGGCCAGAGAAGGAATAGGCATTGCCGGTTGTGCTGTTGCCTGTGGTACATTACCTGTTAGTGACGTAACAGTAAAAACCACTACCATACATAAAGCAACACACTTACATTTAGAAGTTTTAAAATAAGTTATAAGGGTATTTTCATCCATATTTGATTATCCGATCTATTCTCTGGAATACTATTGTGATAAAACCATGAAGTACAAATCTAAAGTGTCATCTTGAACAGCGAGTAATGTGGTGGATTTGGCCTTAAAAGTACTTTAATCAATAAAAAAAGCCAGCCACAAACATTAATCATGTTTGCAACTGGCTGTCCTAGGCAATACGTTTTTGAGTTTACCTGTAGACCCTATAGTTTTGTGTCACCAGGTTTCCCTGACTTTACCAAATAACTATACTATATGTTATAGGTTATATACTTTATAAAAGTATTTAATATAATATACCATATAAGCCCATTTTTTACAAATTTAAGCTACTAATAATATATTTATATAATATATTGATAATAAATGCCTTATGGCATAAATCTTACCAAATATAAAAAATATGGGTGGGGATTTAGAAAAGTAACATAAAATTTACATAATTAAAATAAATGGATGAAATTGAAGAATCAAAAAATAAAGAGGTAAGATGATGAAAAATCTGAAGTTTATAACAAGTTTAACTACTTTTCTTTTATTAATATCCGTAACTGTTTAAATATACTTTTAAATATTCTACCCAGTGAAAATGAAATCGGCATGAGTTTCTTGGGTACACGGAAATCAAGCATACGCTGAATCTTATCTCCAAATACTGTAATATCATTAATATCAGTAATACCATATCCATACTTTCTAGCTGTATTTAAAATCGGAACATCAGAAATCTCCTGACCGATATAATGACTTATAACAGTATCAATACTAACGCAATTAATTCCTCCGAATAAAATACCCCTGCGTTTTACTCCTCCGTTCTGTGAATCTCTACTTTCAAGTACATCAACCGCGTCTACAATAGTAAATTCAGGTCTAACGATGTCGTAAATGGATAGAACGAAAAGAGAAAATATTTCGACATTGTTATTAACTAAAAAATGTCTCCAAACTTTGACTTTTCCGCTAATACATCCATACAAATTTTTTATTGCTCCGGTAAATAACATTTGAGCATGTGATTTAAGTTTAGGTAAATTTATAATAATATCAAAATCCCGGACTGATTCTGTCACAGTTGATAGTCTTGATATTTTTTTACGCAATTTGGAATTGATATTTTGATAAAAATATTTTTTTATTCCGGGATTTCGGGTATCAACTTTTTTTCTCTTAAATTCAATAATCGGAACATCATAACGTTTGCATATTTCTTCAATACCACACTCGCGTGAAACACCAATCGCGGATCCGAATGCCGGGCTATCACTGAGGAAGACTTGAGCATTACATTTTTTTACCACTTTTATCAATGTTTCAATTATTTGCGGATGAGTTGTTCCGCCTTTATGAATTTTGGGAGATGAAATCAAGTTTGGTTTAAGAAGAACTTTCTGGCCGGGTCTGATAATTTTCTGAGGACCTCCAAAAAACGAAAATATTTTGCCGACAGAATCTTCTAAAAGATTCTTCGAATAATCACTGCATCTGGCAATAGCAACTTTATCATTATTCATTATATTTTTTAATTTAAGGCGGGGGAAAATATATATATTTATGTAAGAGTTAAAGGTAATTTTTCTCTAACAGAACGCAAAAAATCAAAATCAAGACGTGCACTAATTAAGGCCTCTCGCTCAGCAGCCTCTTTTATAATGTTGCCCCAGGGATCTATAATTATACTATGACCAAAGCTACGAATACGGCTATAAGTGTCTGTACCGCAACAATTAGCCGCAATAATATATGATTGTGTTTCTACAGCGCGATTCCTTAACAAAACATGCCAATGCGCCCTCCCTGTACTATAAGTAAAATTAGAAGGAACACATATTATCTCAACACCCTCGGATGCCAAAGATTGAAAAAGACTAGCAAACCTTAAATCAAAACAAATAGCAACTCCAACCGAACGTCCTGAAACAGTAAATGTGGAAATCTTTTTCCCGGGAAGAAAAAAGTCGCCTTCTCTAATAATTTTCCTGCCTAACTTTACCTCGAAAAGGTTTATTTTCCTATAACTGGAAATAATTTCCCCTGATGAAGAGATACAAACTGCCGTATCGTAATATTTTCGAGGACGGGAACTTTTTTCGATAATACTACCAAGTATAATGTTTATGTGAAGATTTTTTGCCAGATTACAAAAAAAGGTAGTTATGGGGCCACCAATATTTTCTGCAATGTTTTTATAATATCCTGGATCACCACGGTAAATAAACAATTCAGGCAAAACAACTATCTCGGCGCCCTGCTTACTTAAGTTGCTAATACCTTTGGCTACTTTACGTATATTTTCGGAAATATTTTTTCCCGGGTTTAATTGTACCGCAGCAACAAAAAAACTATTTTTCATTCTTTTTATCAATTCTATTAAGAGTCCAATCGAATTTAAGATATTCTACTACATAATTCCCACTTAAGATAAAATTTCTTTGTTTAGGAAGATATGAACTAAGAAAATTAAGAACGGCCCGTTCACGCACATTAAATTTCATTAGTTCACTTTTTTCATTACTATATCTTCTCACAAAATCAATGCCGAACCACTTAAATAACATCGATAGATAAATCTTTTTATTATTTTTATCAATTTTAACATTCCTCTCTTCCGTAATATACCTGAATACATCTTCTTCTAATTGTATATTAATATACATACCTAAGTATGCCTCATCACGCAATCTAGGAAACCCGCGTGCAGGGCCAACAATAGCAAAATGGGCACGTTCATCATTAAACAACCCACGCAAATATGTATGCTTAATCTCGTTCAAACTTATTTTTTCACCAAAAACCTTAAAAACTTTCATGCTCGGTCTTTCTCTTATCTCCGTAATCTTATCTGCATATGGGTTTTTAAGATGTAACGATAAGGAAAATGCATTATACGCATTTATCCAAAAAGCAAACTTTTCACCTCTAGACCATCCTTCATATCTTTCATGTGAAAGTGAATCAACATCATTCAGGAATTTATAAAGAAGATGTTTATTCTCCTCCAATAATACATAATCAATGCGACCTTCTTTAAGACAACTTTTAAGTGTAAATTCTAAATCGAGATAAAGAAAATCATCAGCAGAAGCTTCACTCGTCATATAACAAAAAATAAGCAATACTCCTATCACCCATCTCATAATGGTATACTCCCTTTTAAAGCATTTCCCCAATATGCTCTTTGTAAAATATTTTTTCATTCTCCCTTTTTTAATATATCCTATAAAAATATTTAAAAAGATATACGGCTATTTTACTCTAAAACACCTTGTTATTTCAAATGTATATTATGCCTTAATAAGGCCCCTTAAAACTTTTAAATTCTCTTTGTCTTCTTTCATATCTTCTCCCTTAGGAGTCTCTAAAATCTTAGGTGTTTCACGAAAACGCTTATCCTGCAGAATAAGGCGAAATGATTCAAGCCCTAAGCGTCCCGCTCCTATATGCTCGTGTCTGTCTACATGTGACCCCAGGTCTTTTTTTGAATCGTTAAAATGAAAAATTTTAAGCCGATTCAATCCTATAATTTCATCAAACATGGAAAAGGTTTTTTTATATTTAGCCTTTACTCTTATATCATAACCAGCGGCAAAGGTATGACAGGTATCATAACAAACACCAATCCTATTATCTTCTTTTACTCGTTTAATAATCTCACGGAGATGTTCAAAACTATAACCAATGGCCGTACCCTGGCCTGCAGTTGTCTCGAGCAAAATACATGTCTTGCCTCCTAGAACTTTACCTAAAACGAAATTCAGACTATCAGAAATCCTTTCTAACCCTTCAGGCTCACCACTACCGATGTGGGAACCTGGATGCATAATAAGATAAGGTATCTTGAGCTTTTCTGCTCTTTCTAATTCAATCAGGAGAGATTGCCTAGATTTTTCAAGAAGGAATTTATTCGGCGAAGCGCAATTAATCAAATATGAAACATGTGCAGCAACGCATAAAATGTTTTTATTCCTTTGAATACTAATAAAACGTTCTATCTCTTTATCACCAATAGGCTTTGCTTGCCAACTATTATTGCTTTTTGTAAATATCTGTATAACATCACAACCAACTTGTAAGCCTCGTTCTAAAGCTTTATCAATACCACCAGCAATTGACATATGTGCTCCAAGTAGCATATATAAACCCCATTATTTAAGGCATAATAACTTTCAGCTGTATTGATATTTTTTCCCAAGCACTATTTAATTTAGTCTACTTTTTTAAAATCTCATCGAACTTTCATAATTATAGAATCATTCAATTTACCGAGAAGTTCTTCTACATCTTCATAAATTTCAGCCGCTCCTTCTTTCCGCAACACTTCGGAATGATATCCTCCTGTTAATACACAAATACATTTTAAATTTGCTTGACGGGAGGCCCGAATGTCCCAAATGCTATCACCAATGACTAAAGAGGAATTTGTGGAAAATTTTCCTTTCTTAAGAATATCTAGAAATATATCAGGATCAGGCTTTGTACGAATATTGTCAGTTGAAGTGTTAACAAAATCAAAAATATTATTATGAGAAAAAAGACCAAGATAATGATCAACAATATCCGAAGAACTAGAACTTGCTAAAGCTAACGAAAGCCCTAAAGATTTAAGCCGCATGCATGACTCTTGTGCTTTGGGGAAGAGTTCAACACGTGGGAGGAAAGTTCCTTTATAAATCTCAACTGCCCTTCTGCGCAGATCGATGCCATGTTCTTTGTACCATTCGGCAGAAGTCAAGGAGGGAATCGCCTTATCACATCCCATGCCTATAACCTTTTGGATACGCGATCGATTAATACTTAAACCAAAATGTCTATAAGCATTGTGATATGCCTCAATAAAAAAATATACACTATCAACAAGTGTACCATCAGCATCAAATATAACTGTCTTCATAAAATGATTATGGGAGGAAAATAAGAAAGCATGAGCTTACATATAGAGCATACACAATAGTTAAAACTTCATGCCATGTTTTTTAAGAAAATCCATGTCATGACTGTTAAGCTCAAACTTTAGGTCAGCGGATTCGCTGCTTTTATGTATTAAATCATTGATACCGTCTTCACCCAGCTCCTCGATGTCAGCCTCATCCAAATCATCCAAAGGAAAAGGTAAAAAGGTGAAGAAACAGAGGTTTAGATTGATATCTTTTTTCCCGAAAAATTCATTTAATTCTTTCGGATCTATCTTTTGATTCTTCAACATGTTCTTGAGTAATGTTAAAAGTTTACTAACGTTCTTGTTGAAGTCTTCGTTTGGATTGAATTTCATTTTTTCCTCCTTGTTTAACTATCCTATTGTAATACTATTCGAGCATAGTTTCAATCTCTTTTGATGAGGGCGTACGATGAGCCCGAAAAGAAATAACTCCCTCCCTGTTAATCAATATATTTGTGGGGATTCCAACAACTTCATATTCACGAGCGGCTGTCCTATTACCATCATGCCATACCGTATAATTAATGCCGTTTCTTTGAATAAAATTAGGCAAAACACTTCGTGAATTATCAAGGCTTACTGCAACTACCTTTAATCCCCTTTCTGAATACTCATTATTAATATTGTTAAGATCCGGAACTTCCCTACTGCATGGCGGACACCACGTTGCAAAAAAAACTAATAGCATAGGATCCTTACCTATATAATCTCCTAATGACACAGGATTTCCTTTCATATCAGAAGAAGTAAAATTAGCGGCTAAATCACCTTCACCCCGCGGCGTGGCAGTAGCATTTGTACATGAAATTGAAATTACCATAAAAAAAACAATACACAGTGTATAAAATTTATTTATCATATCTTCACCTCGTATTTATAATACCTTTTTATCTTTTATAGTTTCTAAATAATTTTGTGCCTGAAGGGCAGCCTGACAACCCTCACCACAGGCTGCAATCAGCTGCCACTCGCATCCGCTACGCACTTCACCGCAGACAAAAATTCCGGGTACAACACTTTGAAAACTTCCGTCGGTCTTGATATGCTTTTTATCATCAAACTCTACTAATCCTTCAACTATCTTTGAGGCCGGGTCATGTCCTATAAAAACGAAAACACCGTCCAACTTTAAATCACTTTTTTCATTTGTCTTAACGTTCTTTATAACTACCTTATCGACCAAATTATTCCCTTTTATTTCAGTTACCACCGAATCCCAAATAAAACTAATCTTATCGTTACCTTCGGCTTTTCTTTGTAAAATATGTTCGGCACGTAACTGGTCTCGCCTGTGAATAATATAAACTTTACGAGCAAATTTTGTTAAGTATAAACCTTCTTGAAGGGCAGAATCACCGCCCCCTATTACAGCAACTGTTTTGTCTCTAAAAAAAGGGGCGTCACATGTTGCGCAATAAGAAACCCCTTTTCCTATAAACTCAGCCTCACCAGGCACATTAAGCATCCGAGCATGAGCGCCGGTAGCTAATATTACGATTCTACCGTGATATAAACCTTCATTTGTCTTAACCGTAAAACCGTCAGCATTTTTTTCGATATTAATTACCTCTTCATTTTGTATAATAGTACCAAATTTCCTAGCCTGTCTTTCCATCCTCTGTGCAATATCCGGGCCTAAAACCCCTTCTGGAAAACCCGGAAAATTATCAACCATATCCGTAATAGCAATCTGCCCACCGAGAATACTCTTTTCAAAAAGAATTGTTTTCAAATCAGCGCGAGATGAATAAAGCGCCGCCGTAAGCCCCGCTCCACCTCCGCCTATAATAATTACATCATAAAATTTATCCATACATTCCTCTTTAATTGACGAAATACCTCTTAAGGATATTCAAATTACTATGCATATAAAAAGCTCATTATTATGGTTGGATACCAGCTTCTTCAAGAACAGACTCATTAACAAAAATTGGGGTTTCTGCACGCAGAGCAAGCGCTATACTGTCGCTTGGGCGGGCATCAATAAATACTTCCTTCCCTTCATTATTTTCTATGACTAACTTTGCAAAAAAAGTTCTGTTATGCAATTTATCAATAATAACCCTTTTCAGTTTTGCACCCAATTCAATAATGGTATTATTTAATAAATCATGCGTAAGAGGCCTTGGTGGCTGCATACCGCTCAATTTCAGTTTTATTGCATTTACTTCGGATATACCAATAACGACAGGCAAAAGAGTGTCTCCCTCGATTTCTTTAAGAACGATAACCTGCTCGCTTCTTTTCTCATCAATTTTAATACGATTAATCTGCATTTCTTTCATATTTAACCTCTAATCTATTTACGTGCTTGCTTAATCTCTTCTAAACCTACAGCAGCTAATTTACCCCATTCATCATTGGGATTTGTCTGTAAAATCTGCTTATACACCTTCTCGGCTTTATCTAAATTCCCTACTTTTTGATAACTTGCAGCTATATAATAATTAATTGCCACGGCTAAAATATCACGTTTATAATTATTTACAAATTCCTCGCCTAATTCTATTGTCTCTCTATATTTTTTAGCATCAAATAATGTTTGAACATTATAATATTCCTGTTGAATAGGATTAAGCGGTTTATAAAAAAATGTTTTCTCAACCTGAGCTGGTTCTTCCGTTAAAGTTGTACATCCACTTATAAATAACATAATCAAAATAAAAATATCAACAAAATAAATTTTTTTCATAAAAACCTCGCTTCTATTCTGTATTCTAACATAAATTACTTCAATGTTATAATGCAACTTTCTACTTTAAATCCACACAAAGAATAGATGCTTTTTCTGATTCTAAGATTATGGTTATTAGCAAAACTTAAAGTTCTATTATAATGAAAAGACTAAAAAATGTAAACCCTGTTAGAGAAAATTTTCTAAAACAACGCATCTAAATAGAAGTGGGGAATTATACACAATAGTCTTATTTGCTAAATCGTTAATTATGCTCGCTCTCTAACGGGGTAAACCCTGTTAGATTTTTTTTTGCAATATATTTATTCAACTATTAATCAGTAGGATTATATAAATAAAGTAAATGCAGGCGGTTTATTGATAGGGATAAATTCAGGAGGTCATTTAAAACATCTGGAAAGTGTTAACCCTTGGCTTAAAAGAGATAAAAATAATTCTTAATCTGATTATATTAAGATTCGGCTCTTTTGGCATTATCGTCAGGAGATACAAAACTAACTCGGGATGAGGATTTCGGCAAACGTTGTTTGTCTTTTATCTTAGCCTTCTCCATTAAATGTTTATTCTCTTGCTTTAGCTTGACAAGTTCTTTCTCAATAATCTCCTGTTTTGATAATATATTTTTTATTTTTCCCTCTCGCTCGACTATTTCATCAGAATAAGACTCTTGCTGCTTGACTAGCTCTCTATATTCTATCTCCTTCATCGATATCTCTTGTTGCAGCTTGATTCTTTTCTCAGCAGCTTCCTGCTGCTCACGCTGGGAAGTCAATTCTCTTATAGTCTTTTGCTGCATTTCATTATGCTTAAGAAGCTTCTGCTCGCTAGCATCAAGATCATCAATCCTTTTTTTCTGTTCATTTATAAGGGCATCCTGCTCCCTAAGCAAACGTTCCTTTTCAGCTCTATATTTATCAAAATCATTTTTTAATAGAGAAAATTTCTCGCTAATATTATTATAGTCATCCTTAATATCAGCGAATTTATCTCTTTCTGCTTCAAGCTCTTGTTCTTTTTGCTTAAACTGTTTCTGCAAATCATCATACTTATTTTCAACCATTTTAAGTTGCTCGTTTAATTTAGTAGAATCTTTAAGTTTTTCTTCAAGATAATTATATTTAGATTCAAGATCGTCATAATGAACTTTAACCTCTCTTAATTCTTCATTATCATGCTGAAGGTCATCTAATAGTTCCTTTAATTCTTTCTTTTCATCCTGTAAGCGTTTTATTAAATCATTTTTTATCTGAACGTCATTAGTAAGTTCCTGAATCTGTTTGTTCATACGTTTTTCTGAGTCATTATACATTACAGTGCTTTCTTCAATTAAGTGTTTTAACCTCTTAACTTCTTTTTCCTTTTCCTTTAAATCTTTAACATTACCATTGAGCTCTTCCTCTTTTTCGTGTAATTGTCCCTGAAGCTCTTCATATTTTTCCTCTAAATCTTCAAGTAAAGATTTTGATTGCGAATATTCTTTTAGCTCTTCTTCCAAATAATTATACTTATTTTCAAGCCCCTCATAATTTACTTTTCCTGCACGTAATTCCTCGTTGTCACGCTGTAAATCCCTCAATAAAGTTTTTAACTGATTTTTCTCGGTTTTCAATCGTTCGATCATTTCTTTTTTAGTCTTTAGTTCATTATTTAAATTCTTCACTTCCCCATGAAATTGTTTATTATCGTCATCTACGTCCTCAGATTTGGACCGCAATGAAACCTTAAGTCTTTTAATCTCGCCGTCTTTTTCTTGTATACTTTCCCTAAAGGTTTTAAGTTCCTTATCGCTTTGATTAAGTTTGTTCTTAAGAAGAGTATATTTATCTTGGATTTCTTCAAACTCTGACTTTTTTGCCGCAAGATTTCTTATCTCATTCTCCATAAAATCATACTTTTTCTGTAACGATTTGTGTTCTTCTTGAATGCGGCGTAATTCTTCGTTATCACGTTCTATATCTTTCAAAGAAACATTCAATTGATCGTTAGCTCTTTGTAGTTTGTCAATACGAACTTCCTTTTCGCTTAGTTTTTCTTGCAGTTCTACTACATTCTGTTCATTAGTAGCCGTTTTGGTTGCTCTCGTATCTTGTTGATGGCCTCTATAATCTTCCAACTCATGTTGTAATTTCTTTATTTCATCATCTCTTGCAGATAATGTCTGTTTTGTCCTCTCGAGTTCAAAGCTTAAATATTCGAATTCATTATTAGTCTGCCCTTTTAAATTCTCATTTCTCTTTAAGGTATATATCTCTTTCTTAAGCTGTTCAATCTCATTCAATAATATGACCTTCTCTTTTTGTTCCTCATTAATGCGTTCGTCCAGTTTCTCCATAGCTTCACCACGACGATTTACTTTACTACGCTTCTTAACGAGTGATTCATGTTCTTCACGTATACCCTGTATAGCTGATTCTTTAGAAAGTTTTTCCTTACGCAAAGTGATATTTTCATTGGCACTTGATATTTTCTGCCCAGATAATGAATTTAACTTCTCAAGAGGATCCTGAGGCCATACAGTACGATAACACTTACGCCGCAGATAGGTATCGTCGGTTAATAAAATATCGGCATTTACGGATGAAAAAAAATCCTTCACTTTTTTTGCTTGATCGTATGATAAATTTTCAAGAAGAATTATTGGAGTGCGTTCAACAAGCTGGGAAGCTTCTTCAATGGAAAGGGGGAAAAACTCAACTATCTTTTCTATTGTTTCGGCTTTGCTTAACTCTGAGTCTATGGGATTTAGAATAACACACCATTGTCTGGTTGATTGGCTGCTTATTTTTTTATGACTGCGCACGCTTAAACTCCAAGTTGGTGCAAATCCTTTTGCTTCTGCCTCCTCTTCTCCTCCGTAAGGATGGGTTAATAAAGTTCTATAAATTGTTTACTAAAGAGGCTAATAATTATATTACCACTTAAACTTTTCTGCAATATCAAATATTACCGGCATTTCCCATAATTCACCTATACAAACTTTAATGATACCGGTAAACGAAAATATACTACAAATGACCATACCGAATATAAATATAACTTCACCAATGACAGGAATAAATCGTATTAGACATACAGTAAATTCAATAATAAAAAGAACAAGCCCCTGCTTCGTATGAAACAAAACAAAATGATTGTCTTTTTTTAAAAATAACGGAATGAGAAATAGGATAGATAGATAGGCAAAAATTGAAAAGACTTTTTCACGAGAAATTTTATTGAGGGAAACTTTCTCCTCCCTCTCTGTCATATCCACCCCAATTCCTATATATCCTTGTATATCCTTAACTTAACGGAGAATATTCTCAACACACGAATAATAAAGAACTTATGTAAGGTTTATTATACACAGTCGAGGCTATCTGTCAAGAATAAGATATATTTAAAAATTAACAATATGCAAAAAGTAAGTTAAGTCTCTTTAAATACAAATGAGGAGTCAACCCAATATAATGACTCCTCATTTATGTAAGTTGTTCTATAATTTAGGATATAACAAATTAAAAGGGAACTTTTAAGCCGTGAAATCTTAAAACCGAATATTTTCCCTCTCTTAGCTCGTCAAAATAAGGTGGAAAAAATGCTCAATCCTTTACTTAATTAATCCTTTCGAATTTTTCTCTTCGTATTTCACGTTTTGTTCTACTTTCGACCAAAGCTTTATTTGCCTCACGTATAACTACTTCATGTGAATCAACTTCGTTCGCACTCTTTGCCTTAAGGCCTACTTTCTCCAGTACAGAAATAGTGCCTTCTTTCATATAATAAGCACCTTTGCTGATACCCCTCCATACCCAAAGTGTTCCTTTCTTAATACCTCGTCCGGTAGCAACAAAACCATTTTTTACGCTCTGTCCAAAAGATGATGTCTGTGTCTCAGTAACGGTTTGCACTGACTCTGTCTCGACAGATACAATTCCTTGGCTTACAGTTTGTACCGAAGTATTTCCTGCAACATCGTCATTTGCTAATGCAAAACATGCATACAAAGGATATACAACAATAAAACTTAAGAATAAAAATAAAATTCTCATCAATCTAAATGTTTAATTGCATCCTGAATCAAAGGAAGAAGTGATTCAATCTCTTCTTTTGTCATTCTGCCAAGTTTAGCGAACCTTAGTTCCCCTTCATTATTCTTATTTTCCCGACTAAATTGAAGTTTTCTGGGCCCTTTATTATAAGAATAAACACTGACAGTCATGCGTCCTAATGCTGTATCACATGACTTTGAAAATATACATTCATCTAAGCCTCGGTCATATGGCATATATTCCCTCCTCTGATTTTGTTCCGTTTAAATTATTCATTTAAGATATTAATATATCTTTTTTAATCTAAATACCAAAAATCTCTAAACTGCTACATGAAAATTAGGGTCTTCTCTTTTAATAAATTTCACAACTTCCCGCAATAAAAGTAATGCATAATGAAATGCATCATGCGCATCCAGCTCTGAAAGAAAACTTCTATGTTCGTACACCAGCTCATCTTGTTTCTGCCTCATATTATCAAAATGATCTGTAATAGCTTTATAAGACTTCCCCATAATAAGTGAAGTCATCTCAACAATTGTTTTATGCTGGGAACTATCAGCAGGTTTATACCCCTTTAATAAAAGAAGTGCTCTGCCGGCTCTAAGCATTCCCATATATGAGAGAAGAAATGTGGCTCTATGAGCAATTTCCTGAGTCTTCTGCGCCTCATCAAGATCTATAACCGCTTCCCTCAATAATTCTTCAATATGAACAAGCTCAATATTTTCTTCTTTAAGCTTTCCGTTATTTAAATATTGCTGCGCTTTCTCTTCAAACGTTTTCATTTAAAATTATATTCAAAAAGTCCCGCGTTGTCCCCAAATATGTATTATTAAAGAAATAATATCCCTCCGTGCAACCATGCCAACTAATTTTTTATCTTTTACAATTGGTACCCTGCGAAAAGCATGTTTTATAAAAAACTCACTTATTTCATCGATAGTAGCATCGGGTGAAAAAGTCATTACATCTTTTGTCATATAATCAGAAACAGTCTCATTTGTAACGGCATGATGTTTAAATAAAGGCATCAAGTCTTTCTCAGTAATCATTCCAACCAGGTTATTATCATCATCAATAACAGGTAATCCACTAATACGAGCCCCAATAAGAACATTCATTACTTCATAAATAGGGGTATTTTGATTAATGGTAACAATATCCTTAGACATTATTGATTGTGCATCATACATAAACACAAAACTCCTTTAGAATATATAATATCTATAATAATATTATATTAAATTATATATTATTTAATACATCTAATTTAATATGTTACAACATAAATCTTTTCGTATCAAGCAATTTTAATCGACACTTATGGTATAAATATAATCTGGTACAATTGAACGTCATTTGAAAAATTCATGGGGTGGTTAGGTGAGCCTGATAACAATTGTTACCTTTTCACTTCTTCAATTCTTCAATCTTTCCAGGTACAATTGTGCTTTTTCATTGTGGGGATTAAGCTTAAGTACTTCGAGAAACTGCTCCCGGGCTTCCTTGATTCTTCCTGTGCGATAATAAAGCATTGCCAGATTTAAATGACTTAATTCATGGTTCGGAGATAATTCAAGTGATTTTCCATAATAATTAAGAGCCATTTCATAATCTTCTTTCAAGACAAAGGCATTTCCCATATTGTTGTATACTTTAGTCAAAAGGCGTCGCAATAACAACCTGGATCCTCCGCCTTTTGTAATCAATGGTTTAAAAGCTACAACACTGATAATATTTCTGTATCGATTAATCGCACTCTCGGCATTTTGGGCTTTTAAATGTGCTGTTCCAAGATTATATAAAATTTTTATATTAGTCGGATTATATCTTAACGTCTCTTCATAGAAATGAATAGGATCATGCCAATCTCGATTTCGTATTATAGTACGGGCTGAAAAAATAATTACTAAAAAAACAATCACCCAAATAAGAATATTTTTGTGAATAAGCGGTTTAATTTTAAGAATAAGAACACCTGTTCCGATACTTAAGCCAATAAACGGAAGATACATCCAATGTTCTGCAAATGTAGCATTTAAAGGGACAATATTAAGCACAGGCAGTAACATAACAACAAACCATAACAAACCCAAAGAAGCAATCCTTGATTTTCTAATTATCCATACGAGAGCAATTATAAAAACTAAAACCCATAGTAGAGAAAACAAAAATGAAATTTCAAAATATTTCTCGGGAGGCATTATCATCCGCTCCATATGAAGCCCGATAGGAGCAACTATTAAAGCACAATAAAGGGCAAAAGATTTCACTGCGACTGAAAAACGTTCAATAAAGGAAAATGAATAAATATCAAACATATTAAATACTGTCCCCTGCATTCTCCATATTCCATATACTAATGAAATAAATCCACAGCTTATGAAACTAATCAATAAAACTGTCTTTGCCTTTATATCAAAAAGGAATAAGTGCCATACAATAAGCATAAGTGGAATTATGATAGCGGACTCTTTTGATCCTAATGCACACAAAAATGAGATAATCAAAACGATAACTCTAAAAGATAATCGTACAAAGGATTCTCTCTCATTAATTTCAAAGTGCTTTGCTGTGATTGTATAAGTAATGAAAAAAAATAAAATAAAAAAGGCTGCTAAAAGGTCAGCGCGTCCCGATATGTACGTTACTGCCTCAACATGCAGAGGATGCACGGTAAAAATCATACTCCCGATGAAAGAAGCCCACCCATGATGTAAAAGTAAAACTAAAAGCACATATAATAAAATACAATTAAATGTATGAATAAGAATATTTGTTAAATGATATCCAAAGGGATTTAACCGCCACACCTGGTAATCAATACAATAACTCACAAGTTGAAGGGGGCGATAAAAGTTAGAAAAATCAGTAGGCCAGGCATTAGGGGTGAAAAAGAAGGAAATATTCCGCCAATCATGCAGGGTTTGATTGTTTACTATTAAAGATTCATCATCCCATATAAAAGGATTATGAGTGGAATTTGCATAACAGATAAAACATAGAAGTGCAAGAAAAAGGCAATGTATGATGTTTATTCTTGATATAAGCATCGTGATTTTATGATTGTAAGGCCGCGCTTTCAATTAAAGTCGCGGTAACTTTCGTAAACAGAGGGGCACACAAAACAACACGGTAAGGAATTTGATATTCATCGGCAGAAATATAGGTGCTCATGGACCCATGATTTAATTTATCCCCACCTATCTTTGCATATGGCTCTGCAAAATAAACACAAGCACTATCGCCCGAGGAAAGACTAATTTTCATCTTTTCCTCAGCAGTTCCGAAAATAGAAAAGACAGTCTCGGCAAATGCAACATCATAACGGTGCTCTTCATCGAAAATTATTTCCTTATGCCGTAATCTATAAAATATGCTGACAATATCCTGAACTTCAGGAGGTATATCATATTCTTTGCTGGAATCATCAAGAAAGTTATGAAAATAAGCCTTGCCCTTATTATGATCAAACAACGTAACCGCATCCTTTTTGTAAAAACCCTCACGCCTTGAGACTTCCAATCTCACAGGCACTAATTCCTTCTTATCAATGTATGATACAAAACGGTCCCGTATCCTGTAAATCATAGACATAAATCGATTGGTCTGCACGTAGCATCGAATGATGAATACTTCCCGTTTCTGAAAAAAAGTCTCAGCTTCAACAACAGCTTTAATCTCCCCTACAGGAATGCCCATCCATTTAACTTTATAAATGAATTTTTCACCAACCTGTAATTCTTTCGGAGCATAGGCAAGGGCATAAGCACACGAGAAACTGTAAATAAAAATTACGCTGATTATTATAAGAATCTTCATTCGATTCATCTATATATCACCCCAATTATATATATCGACAAAATCAAAAAAAAATATCTTATTTTTTCCAGTCCAAGAAAATCAAAACTAATATCCGTATCTCATTAAATTGTAATAACTTAGAAACTAATATTTAAGGGGAATAAAAAAACAAGTTCAAGACCCGCTTTAAGAAGATGGATTCCAAATAATATTATTATATTCACCTACCATACGATGCGTACTGAAATAACCACTTGTACTAATGCAATTTATCATCATATCAATCCAATCAGAACCGACTTTAGGTTCACCATGGCCAAAACTATCATAATAAAGTTTCATTAACTCTTCTAATGCTTCATATAATTTCTTCGAGTCTTCTTCTAATCTTAAATTACTTTCACTTCCAATTTCACCTTGGGGAGGGACATATCCGAATATTCGACCTATGTTTTTATCCTGTGCTTCCACAACCCACCCATCCAGAGTACTTAACTGAATTACCCCGTTTAATATTGCTTTCATACCGCTCGTTCCCGAGGCTTCAAAAGGAGGCAATGGATTATTAAGCCATACATCGACACTCGATGTAAGCAATTTACCAAAATAGGTATCGTAATTCTCCAGCATAAAAATCTTTATTGTATCACGGTAGTCGGTCAAGGAATCAATACGTTCCAGCATAGTATTAATATATGTAAATCCTAAATTATCGCTTGGATGTGCTTTGCCTGCAAAAATAATCTGAAGCGGACCGATTGTCTTTGCCATTTTTACTAGACGCCCTACATCCTGCAAAATTAAGCTAGGCCTTTTATAATTGGCTATCCTCCGTGCCCACGATATAGTAAAAACATTTTCATCAAAAAACCATGGAGATAAAATCTCTGCGCATTCTTTTTTATTCTTCATATGTGCCTGCCAAAGGCCCCGACGAAATTCCATATTATCACGAAGTTTAGAAACATTTTCTATTAGAAGCGGATTTGACTTCCAATCCCCTATTGTTCCCCTATATTTATCCAGCAACTGCTCAATTGGTTCTGATACCCAGGTAAAGGTATGAACGCCGTTAGTTATGGTCTTTATTTTATCTTTAAAATCAGGAAATTGAAGTCTGGTTATTTCACCGTGTTTTTTTGCAACTGCATTTACGTAGGTAGAGGTATTCATTGCAAGGCGTGTAAGATTTACTAAATTCTTATGTTTAGAATCTAATCCTTCTTTCCTAATAATAGAAAGATGAGCCTTATCAAAAATATTCTCAAGTTCACTTAAAGCAAAACGGTCATGTCCTGCTTCAACAGGGGTATGGCATGTATAAGCAAAATGATTTTTTAATTCATCCCATTTATCCTCAGAAATATCTTTTGCCTTCTCAACAAATGCTAAAGCAGCATGGCCTTCGTTTAAGTGATAAAGATTAAGTGAATAGCCCAATTCTCTCAATGCATTTATACCGCCCACGCCTAAAATAGTCCTTTGAGTAATTTTCCACCAAGCATTGTCACTTCTATACAACTGATCAGTAAGTCTTCTTTTAATATCCGTCTCAGGCCCGTTTTCATCAATATTAGAATCTAGCAATACAAGAGGAATCACGTTTTGTCTGTCGTAACTATACACATAATATTTCCATAACCGCAGAAAAATACTTTCACTGTTAAGTTTAATTTCAATAATATTATCCAAGGGGATAAGACCTGGATAAGTATACGGATCCCACCGTAATTCATCAGGAATCTGGCCTGATTCAAACCAAAAATTTTGTTTAAAATACCCCTTGTTCCACAATATACCTAAACCGATAACAGAAATCCCTAAGTCAGATGCAGATTTTAAAGTATCACCAGCTAAAACACCTAGGCCGCCGCTGTAAATAGGTATATCCAAAACCTTATCAATCCTGATCTGATGGTAGTGATCCATTGCACGCAAATTAGAAAACACGCGGTGGCCGGTAAACATATTAAGGCCAGAAGTAGGCTGTGAAGTTTCAAACTGATGGTAAATACTGGGTGCTAATCCGAATTCCATAGAAAAATACGCAACCGAACGTGTCTCGGGGGATCGGAGCCGTTCCTCTGCCCTAACAATACTTTGCATGGGAAAACCGAAAAAATACTCATCATTAATATCCTGCGAATGACGCTCATGAAATTGTGGTATACCTTTAAAAGTCATATGCCTTTCCTTGTTATGCTGGATGATATAATTTTATAAATTAAAAAATTTTTAATTACCTAAGATTGTATTATATTATATTTTTAAAGTACAATGGATAAATTATTATTCTTTAACATGTCAAAAAGGACGCCGGGATTAAGAAGATTTTTCTCATCAAGTGTACGTTTTATATTCTTCATAAGCTCGATAGTCTCCTTAGGATACTGAACAGCTAAAAACTCTTTCTTCAATCTGCCTATACCATGTTCCGCTGATACGCTTCCACCACAGGCAACAACTTCACGAGCAAATATGTTAAACAATTTGTACCCGCTTTCAATTTCATCTGCATTTTGGGGGAGTATATTTACATGAACGTGACCGTCCCCAATATGACCGAAAATTACATATTCAAGATTGGATGAAGCAAGAATTGCATCATACACTTCTAATATATGTTCAATTTTATCAGGAGGTACCGCCATATCGGATGATATTTTCCGTATCTCAGGAAAGGAGGCTTTACGCTGGCCGATTATTGAATTAATCGCTTCAGGAACCGCATGCCTGAAAATAGTCATTTGCTCAATTGTTTTCTCATCAAAACCAGCCCATGAATCTTCAGCAGAAGAGCCAACATCTTTTAATAATTGATCAAATATATTAAATAAAGACTCAAGTTCATCATCATCTTCAAAAGTATTCTCAACATATAAAGCATATTCAACAGAATCCGGAATATTGACAATTAAAGAAGAACTCCCCTCTTCCTCTCGCCGCTGTCTCAAAAGATTGAGGGAATTATTATCGAAATACTCTAATGCAACAGGCTTAAAGTCCGACTCCGACGGAGAAATAATGCTCATGAGAAACTCAAGAAGCTGTTTCTTTTCTTTAAAAAATATTATTTGTCCTAACATATTTTTGGGGCGGGAAATAAGCCGGATATCAACCTCAGTAATAATACCTAATGTTCCTTCTCCTCCAATGAAAAGATCAATAGCATCAACATCTGAGCTTAAATAATAGCCGGCGGTATTCTTTACTGTAGGCATGTTAATATCACTTACGGTTATACTTATATTATCTTCTAAAGATAGAATACCTGCCTTTGCCCGATTCTCTCCTCTCCTTAAGTTAAGCATAGTTCCGTTAGCAAGTACAACTTTAATCCTACGAACCCAATTTCTCGTTGCACCATAAAAAAAGCTTCTTGAACCTGATGCATTGGTAGCCACAGTGCCGCCAATCCGTGCTGTTGCCTCGGTAGGATTAACGGGATAAAATAATTTATTTGGTTTGGATAACGGTAAGCTCTGATTAGGCAAGTACTTATATTTTCCTTTTTGTAAATAATTATTAAATGTTTCAAGGCTAATACCAGCCGGAACACGTGCAAACCATTCTTCATCATAGCCAATAAATATATCACCAACCACCTCTTCAAGTGATATCAAATTACGCACACCGCAAGGAACAGCACCCCCTACAATCCCGGTTCTTCCGCTTGATATAACAAGCGCCTCACGGCTGGATGAAACTTCATTTACAACACTAACTACATCTTCAGAAGATTGAGGAAAGTAAAGGTTCGCGACAACTTTACCCTCCAATCGTGATTCGTCAGTTAAATATTGTTTATATTGTTCATTAATAATTTTTTTATCGGAAATTTTTCGCATATGATTAATCCGTATACATTTTGCTTTTGGTGTACCAACAAAATAATAAAGCAATAAACCTAAATATTTTTATTAACTACAAAAATGTTCTTTGGTAATTCGTATTTTTTAATAATTCTTTCGTTCTTATTATTGCGCCTCAAAAGTATTAATACATAATTATCAACATACACAGGCGCCCATTTAGGATCCTCCAGGCGTCTTATTAAAAACGGCTGAGCCCACGGTGTCATATCGTGTCTATAAAAGAAAATTGCATTAAAACTAAATCGGTCATTGATCCTGTGCCAAACTGCCTCATTCTCCTGCATGGGAACATATATATTCTTAAAAAACGAAACACTGTATGCCTCGGGCCTGTTATCCACAAATGGGCGTATATTCGGAAACAAATAAAAAATAAGATAACTCCCAATATCATAATTATTAAATATGGGGCCCGAAATATTATTTTTATCAAAAAAAAGAGCTGATCTCTCAACACCAGGCAAAAGTCCGATCCCCCCTCTTCCACGTATAGGAGAAAAATAATGACCTCCGAGTAAAAAACCTCCGCCTATTAAGGCGATAGAATTAATTATCAAAATAATATTTATAAATCTTTTTACTGATTGTAATTGATTATCTAAACAGGCATAAGAAAAAGAAGCAGCGATTGGTATAAAAAAATATCCAAAAAGAGCAATGCCACGGCTCATCTTCCAGCCAAGCATACTGAAAATAATTATTATTAGTATCTCGCTAAAAAAGGACCGTACTTTTTTCTGAATAATAAGAAGTATTATTAATATTAACGAAACGGCGCACAGAATCTCAAAATGTATATAAATTAATTTACCGAATCTTGCCTGCATAAACAAAAGAGACTGATTTTCAGCAACCATGTAACCGTATTCTCTGAAAATAGTAAAAGGTGTTATGAATCCTGAAAAACCAAACGGATTAATAAGACAAGCTAAAACGGAAAAACAAAATGCAAGTAAATAATGAATTGCGTTTTCCTTCCTTAGCCATGCAGAGAGCGAAAATACACCTATTAAAAAAAGACCCATGGGAAAATAGACATGGCAGTTAACCCATATGATTTGCAGAATGGGAAAAATATATAAAACCTTGTGTGAATATCTATGTTCCTTAATGTTATGCAGGATAAAGAAATAAATTCCTAAAAAAAGATAACTAAATCCTTCAGGTCTAATATCTATTCGATCGGCAAGCAATGGTATTGCTAAGGTTGCACAAAAAAATGCAATATAAAAATTTGACTTTCTCCGTGATACAGTAAAAAATAAATAAAATGTAATTATGTGAATTAAAATATAAAAAACTGATAAACCTTTAAATCCAAACAACTTCCATAAAAGATAAAAAATCACGCCTGATGCCCAATGGTGGGTAACTGTAGGATAGTCGGGTTCGGTATACGAATAAAAGTTTTCATCAATAATAGTACCCTGCTCAAGGAATATTCTTCCGTTTGTAATATGGCGCCCTAAATCATCAGTAGGCAAATGAATCTTTTGAGCAAAAAAAAGAGAGAAAAATATTAGAAGAAAAGTAGTTAAGCATACTTTAATCGTAAATTGAAGGTAATTTTCTTTCATAATATTGTTAAATAGTAGTAAAGACGAGGCAAAGCCTCGTCTTTACATTTAAATAATAAATAATTAAATCACAACTATATTATTCCCTTTAACGCCTCCTTGTTTTAGCAAGTAAACGCAAAATTTCGATATAGAGCCAAATAAGGGTAACCATTAAACCAAAAGCACCATACCATTCCATATATTTCGGTGCTCCGTATTCTGAACCCTTTTCAATAAAATCATAATCTAAAACCAAATTCAAGGCAGCAATCGTAACAACAAATAAACTAAACACAATACCTAATGGACCGCTGCTGTGTATGAGTGGCATACGTATGCCAAAAAAACCGACGATTAGACTAATAAAATAAAAAAGCGCAATACCCCCGGTCGCAGCAACAATACCAAGCCTGAAATTTTCTGTAGGCTTAATTAAACGGGACTTATATGCCATAAGCAGGCAAAAAAGTGTTCCAAAAGTTAATCCTACAGCTTGTATAACTATGCCCGGATATTGCCTTTCCATCAATGCAGAAATGCATCCTAAAAAAAGCCCTTCGACGAATGCATAAATAGGTGACGTAACCCCAGCCCACTGCTTGTTAAAAACAGTAACCAAGGCAACAATAAACCCGCCAATAATACTCAGCCACATAAAAGGCATGAACGCAACAGGATTTTTCCATACCAGTGAGGCACTAAATATACAAAGAAGCAACAAAATGCCTGTTTTATTAACCGTACCTTGTATGGTCATCACATCTCCTGTTGCAAGTGGACGAGCTTGCCTAAAAGTATCACTTCGCAATACTGGATTTCCTGATCTCATCATAATAATAACCTCCTTCAATGAGCACGTGACTTACGGAGTCCGAAAGACGACGTAAGTCACTATGCGAATTAACCCCGCTCTGCGGGGTACTTCAAGACATATACACCTTAGCGAACGAAGTGAAGCTAAGCCTAGGTTTTATTTACATTAGCTTTAAGACTACTTTACTACAAGTATTATTCAAATAAATCGACATATATAACAGGATTCTGTAATATAAACGCCTATATAATTTGCATATAATTATAACATCAAAAGTTAATAAACGAATAAGAAAATAATTAAGAAAAATCTAATATTTTAGGACTTTACCTGTGGATGGTAAGAAGGTTTAAATATGGTTTTAACTGCAGATTCGTATCCTAATGTATTAAAATTAACCTTTTGCACGGTAGGTTTATCAGCTTTGACATAATACAATTGAATTCTTCTTTTATGTCCGTATATATCCAACCCATCACCAAAGGCTTTTATCACAACATTATCAAGATGTGAAAACTCTCTATACAATGCTTCAATTAATATACCTCCATGTGCATTACATATATGAGGAACGACCTCATTAGATGGTATATCGCTAAGGTCGACTATAATTTCAGCAGTGTGGGTAGAATGATGATAATGAACTGTTGCGACCTGGTACCACTTATCTTTGGCAAATTCCTGAAGTTCTTTACGCTGTTGTTCATTTTCTTGGAGGAATGAGAGATGATCATGATTGATGTGAATAATCGGTACCCTTTGATGAGGCTTCTTCTCTAACATTCCAACCCACACCCCGTTTGCTAGTCCTAACGAATCAAATGCATACAGCTCTATCTGAGAAGGAAATTCCTTCTCTTTTAACCTCCTCCGCCTAAGCAGGGAATAATATTGTTCATGAAGCAATTTGGTAATACTCGGTTTTGAAAGAGGACCCGAAACAAGTATATTTGAAATTGCTAATATCAAATTAGGATCGTCAATAACAGCTTCACTCAAAATCTTGTAACTGAACTCATCTTCCTTGGACTCTTCCTCAACCTTATCAACAACATGAGAAACGGACAACTTTCGTTTTATCGGCACTTCCTCTTCTGATTTTTGTGCTGGTTTTTGGATAGATGGAACCTCTTTTTGAACACATGAGGTGGGCTTCATGAAAACAAGAAATATAAGGCCAAGATAGGTTAAAAATCGGATTGTTCTTACTTCCATACCTGCTCCCCCTCTCGCTGCATTTTCCATCTAAGAGTGCCGTATTTCCCTAAACCCTGAAGCAACCCGTCCATGGAGATAACAGATACATAGACAATCTATTGACTAATGTGTTAAATTTTCAACATAAAAATGTGTCAGATTGTTAAAAAGATAACACTTTATTTATCAGATATATAAGCGCCGATATGCCTAATATAAATATAATAAACACTGTTAATAATAGTTCCATAAGTATCACCACCTGCATTATTTATTAACAATAATTATGCCAAATCCAATATAAACACAAAAATAGCACCTCTTAGAAAGGAACCTCAATATAATACCTCTCCTCTCCTTTGAGGTGCTATTTTTTATTCATAATAATATTTTCAGAGTAAAAGCTTTATTTCCTGAATATAAGGCCAATCAAAAAAAGAGTATTAGCCAACACAAAAAAACTGCTTGGTTTGGCCGGAAGAGACGCTATTGTAATCGGAATTAAAGCAAGGCGTGCAATTACCCCAATTGCAAGAGCAACAAATCCAAGAACGATAATTATTTTTGATAACATTGACATATCAGCCTCCTTATGGTTTCTTAGGTTTTTTTATCGCATTTAACTTGCGTACCATATCAAGCTGTTGTTGTATCCGCTTATGCTGTTTAATTATTCTCTCTTGTTCTTTCATTATCTTATCATGATTAGGCGTATCTGTGCCTCTAATATCTGTCCTTCTAATTATCTTTTTTGCCCTTTTGATTTTTTTCTGCTCAATGCGTCCCTTTTTTATAATAAATTCACGGCCACACTTAATACATCTAACATTGATAACATTCTCATTTTTTACCTTGTCAATCATCAATTTAACGTGACAGATTGGGCATTCCATAAACCGGCCTTAAACTCCTTTTACCACTATTGAGTCGTAATAATTATTATCACCTCTTAATTCTGATAAAAAATCCCAGCCCCATCCGATAAGTTTGTTATTATCAAAAATAAGCGGAGTAAGTTCTTCCTCTGTAAATTCAATACCGTCCTGAGCGCATCCTGTTACATAATAATCAATTGTATAGTAATGATTTTTAATACGTATAGTTTCACTTTTGTGAGGATTTTTAATCGAAGAAAATCCCCTCCTAAAAGTTAAATAAGTATCTTTTATTTCGGGGTCATAACTCGTAATAGTAAGAGGATGAGGCCGGGATATAGCGCAATAACCATGTCCCATCAACTCCGATACATTATCTCTATCCATACCTAGTGAAACAAACAAAAGGTTCTGTCTGTTCGTCGCTGTCGCATCATACATAGAAGAACATGAAGTAAGCAGCAATAAAACCAAAAAAAATCCGAATAATACTTTCATACCTCATGCTCTCTGATTTTTATCTGTTCCCTTTTTAACCCGGTAATATACAACAGTAAAAACGACAATACTAAAAATGCTTAGATTAGCAATAATGAATACTCTCCAAACAATATCAGAAGACATTAATCCTGCAGGAGCCATAAGTACAAGACAGCACCATACACCAAAAGCCCAATACGTGCTGATATCTTTAGATGATTTGCGATTAATCATCCGTACTATAAGGGGAATATTCCATAATGGAAGCACTACAGATGCAATCAACGCTATATTATGAATGAAAGAATTCACTAATTAAAAAAACTCTCTTATTTTATCATCGAAATAGAATTCGTTAAAAATCCATGTCTCTTCAGGCTTGTAAAAATAAAACATCCACCTAATAGCATGGTTTTCGAACTTTTGTAAATATACAAACCGTAATACCGTATCCGAAACAATTTGTTCCTCAACAAATGAATAACCGATGACCTTTCCATAGCGTCCTTTAACAAGTTCTATTTGTTGATATGTTTGCATCTCAAGCATGGAAAGTTCGGTCCCAGGAATAGGAAAATACGGCTTCAGTTCACTAAAGGCTTGCTTGACACCATCATTAACCAATTTTAACATAAACAGTTCACATAACCATTTGGCATCAGAAGCTACTTCTAATTGTTTTACTGCTAAAAGTTCCTCAGAACTATCAGGAGTATCAGGACTGCCAGAGTTATCCAGATTATCAGAAGACTCTTCGGAATGTTTCTCTGGAGTTTCGTGGATTGTTATTATATCTTGATCTTGCCCTAGTTCTTGTTCCTTATCAATACCAATATTATCTGCTTCTTCTTGAGCGTAAAGAAGATATGACATAGTACAAATCATAATAAAATATAATATTATGCGCTTTATAATACGTCTATTCTTAAACATTGACAGCCCCTTTATATTATTTATTATACTATGAAATAGTTTTAAAATTGTACCTTTTTATCCGTGCCTTAACAAGTTAAAAAAACTGAAAGAAAACCTTAAAATTCGATACCTTCCTGGGCAGGCATACCATCATAATAAGGGTGTTTTACCTCCCGTACATCCGATACCAAGTCACTAGCTTTAATCAATGATTGAGGTGCACCACGGCCGGTTAAGACAAGATGCAATTGACGAGGTTTCCTATTGCATAAGGCAAGAACATCTTTAACTTTAAGTAATCGGCAAAGAAGAGCACAATTAATTTCATCTAAAATAATCATATCATACTTTTTAGACATTACTGCCCGCCGTGCAAAATTGAGTGCGTCCTGTGTTGCCTTTTTGTGTTCTGCGAAAGGAAACTGATCACCTGCAATTTTACAAAATCCTTTTCCCAAAATTTTTACCTTAATCCCGGGAATTTTTTTTAAGATTTTATGTTCACCGTATGTCCCGCTTTTCATAAACTGAACAATAAGGACACGTTTAGCTCTTCCAAGTGCCCTAATGGCAAGTCCGATTGATGCTGTTGTCTTCCCCTTGCCATTACCGGTGTAAGTAATGATTAAACCACGAGTTTTTTTATTCTGATTTCTTTTCATTTATTATATGTGCGAATTATATTTTAATTTACTAAAAAAGTATCGACACTTTATCACTTTTTTCAATTTTAAGTTCATCAATAAACTTTAGTCTATCACGAGCATCATTAATATCCTGCATAGGACCAAACGAAGCCAGTTTTTTAAGCCCTTCCTCATTCTGTAACATTCCTCCAATATTCATATCCATAAGTACAACCGAATCACCATTCTTAAGCCCGCTGCTACTAAGAAGGTGTGTTGCATTGGTATGAAGAATTTCCCCTTCTACTCTTACGATAACACGGACACGAAAGTCACCAAAAAACTTTTTCATCATTGCAACTTGCAGAGGATCAGGCTCTTTAGTAGAATCTGATTCTTCAATTAAAGGCTCCTCAGTTTCTCCCTCAGCTTTTTTCTGCGGGATATTAATAACAAGCTCTGCTTCCTTCCCCTGCTTAAAATCAAAAGAAATAGAAGTCTTTCCCAAAGATTCACTATCCAAAGAATCAGATGGTATTTCAGTCGGCATAAAAGTTAACCTTAGATTACGTACATCATCAAAGGCATATGTAACTTCTACACCGACTTTGTCTATACGATCATATATTTTTTTAGCTGAAACAAATTCAACTCCTTCACCCAAAGCCTTCCCTTTTTGGATAAACTTTTCAATATCGAGCTCTTGCTCCTCCTCTGATGTAATACCTTTATCACTATCCTCCCCTTCATTCTCCCCAGGATGAACATCATTAGGATCTCCTCCCATGGATTTCATCATACCCTGGGCCATGCCTTTAATCATGTTTTGCATCAAAGCAGGTGTACCTTTATCCAAGTACATAGTATCAACAAGAGTACCACTGCCGTCCCTATTTACCGTCACAACTGTTTTAACATCCATACAGCCTGATATAGCAAACGTTATGACTAAAATTATAAAAAGTGCAATCTCCTTTATCCTCATAAGGATTCTCCTTTTTCTAAAAAAATTACCATTGACTTATTACAACACATTTGCCAATCCCTCATCTAACAATTCTTGATTGAGGAAATTCCCTTCGCGTATAACCTTTTCTTTATCAGTCTCACCTCGAAGATAAAACAAATCACATACGTATCTTCCGTAAATATCCATTTTTACGGTCTGAATTACTACCCTAATTACACCGCGCAGACGTTCTTCAACAAAAGCCTTTGCCGAATCACCTTCGGGACTACCTAACTCTGCGGTATCAATACCACGCAGACGTATACGCTGTCTTTTCCATACATCAAAACCAAGGTAAACATTCAGCAAAAGCGTATCTCCGTCAATAATCCTCTCAACAGCTGCACTGTAAATATAAAGCCGCTCACTCTGCCGACGTAACATAGGTATCTCACGTGGAACAGCTTCATCTTGATGTGCAGGTTCTTCAAGGATTCTTTTCCGATGATCTTCATACGAATCTATTCTAATCTTATATGTTAACTGCCTAGCATTCCATTTATTACTATTTGCCTCAGTTAAGTAAAAACTCCTTTTTTCTTCATCTCTAATAGACAATAGTCGCTTATAATGACTCCAAGTAATATTTGGGCATTCATCTACAGGAGATTTTTGTGGCCAAAGTGTATAAAATTTTATAACACGCGTTAAAAAAGTATACTCAAGGTTCAAATCAACAGCGAGTCTTCGAAGTATTACACGCTTGTTCTTTTTGCTTAACAAAGAATCCTTATTTAACCTTTTACCCATCTCCCAATATCCGTTCATAACCACGGAATTAATCTTTTCGAATACTTTCGCTTCAGTTTGAGTACGGATATTACGTAAATCCTCCAATAACTTAAAATATGCCTTATCAGGGATTTTAACATCAGCCATATTAATATCCTTTTAAATAGTTTGTATTTTGTTGCCACTGTGGCAACTGTGGTAAAACTATTTTAATTCACCTTTATGCATCTTTTCAATTAAAATAAATGCTAAATTGTTCAATAACTAAACTCTTAAATTCAGACAGCGGATTTACGTTCATCATAATACTGGGCCATCCTCTGCATGAAAAGAATTTTCCACCCCAAAATTCCAATAAAAAAAATAATCGTCAAAGCTGCAAGATTATAATATGCAGAAAACAATAAAATAACAAACGCAATTATTCCGATAAATATCTGGAATAAATTAAAAGCATCTTCCTTAAACCACATCTCTTCACCAAAAACCGATTTTGTGAAAAAGTTATCCGTTCGTGCCGGTTTTGGGAAAAATATAAAATTAAATATTAAAAATAATAAGAGACCACTCGCTGACTTAAAATTGTGAAACCAGACTGCCGGTACTACTAGAAAGAATGCGATAAATCTTGTAATCACACCCCATTTGTTACTGTGTCTTTCCCAAAACCATTTTTTAAAATTATCCATAAACAAATCCGCTAGTTTAAAAAGTTTTTATAAAAATAATTTCGTTTTTCTATTTTCTAAACTTTTTCTTAAATATTTATACGCTTTTGTTAACTTATGGTCCTGTATAATAACCGCATTGCGCACCTCACGAGGGAGTGCAATATGATTGGTTAAATCCAATGCACCGTGTAAAGCAATTTGATATACATATTCACGGATAAGCTTACTAAAATCCTGGGATGACTCTTTAGGCAATTCAGACGGCAAATTATCGCGAGATAAAATACTTATTCCTCGCCCTTCAAAGCCGTCAGTATATTTTTTTGTTACAGGATCATACGTGTAAGTCGGATTATCTACCGACGTTGTTTTATACGTCAGTTCTATACCGCCGTTAACATCACAAGCCAGATCAGCAATGAAGACCAAACGCGAGGGCTTCTTTGACATCTTATAAATCATTTCTTTTGTCACAAGGCGGGGAAAACGTCTATCCCAATAACTTGTATTAAAAAGAACGTTTACATGGGGTAAATACATACCCATATTAGACTCAAACCGTTTAGGATGTTTAAGGTATTCTTCAAAATAAAACCCGGATCTATTTTTAGACTGCAACTTTTCCTCACGATCAAAAACAATCTTGCATACCTTATTTGTAAGGTTTCTATTATCCTTCACAAACCTCATCATATCTTTGGGATGAATTTCGACGGGCTTTAAAATATCAATGATCTCCTGCACACCACGGCTCACATTCCCATGCCCAGTAATACCAATAATAAAAGGAACTATACGTCTTTGTAATCCCTTCCGTCTAATCTTTCGGGCAACCTTAGCAACAGCACTTTTTGCTTTATGAAGTGATTTATACAGCCTAGCTTCATTAACGAAAAGGAAAGGATTATCAATACCCTGAAAGGCTAACCTTTTTCCTAGTAGTGACAAAGTATCAATAGCACCGCAAATCCCGGCAAACTTCCCAAAATACACCAGCCTCTTGCCTTCTGCATCTTCAATCTTTTCATAATCGACTAAAGTAATTCCTTTTTGTAAACATGCCAAAAGAAGAGGCATGTTTTTCTTCGATCCTTTGATAGTATGTGAAAAAACCATGTAAATTTTATTCGGATAAAGATTATTAGGTCTTGGCTCTTTGACTCCGATTAGGAGAGTCGCTTTATTAAATTTTTCTACAACCCTAGCTCCGGCACGTTCATATTCTTTATCGCGAAAGGCACGCTCTCGGCTTGATTGAACTTCTATCTGTATCCCACGTCTGCGAAGCCACAAAACGTCAGTAGGTGTGAGGGGCGTACGCCTTTCTTGAAGTTTTATTTCTTTAAGAATACCGACAACAAAAGGCTTACGCATATTGGATTCGTTTTGAATGAGTTGAGAAGATTAAAGAAAATTGATAAAGTAAAAAAGTAGCTAACCTTACTAAAATGATGTTATCCAAAAGTACTTCCGTTCCATCCCCAATCATTTGCTGATACATCATAAAATGAAACGTAAACACGCTCGGGTGAAATACTTAAAGTTTTATTTAGGAGTGAACATACTTTTTTTGTAATATCGTTATTAACTTTAATATTCAGACCTCCTATACTACTTAGCTCAACAAAAGCAGCTGGTCCAGGCTCCCCTGACATAAGAAAATAACTTTCCTCAATTGAAACCATAACATACTTTTCGGGCTTTCCTATTATGTCAGCAACAGCTTTTGATAATGTCCGAAGGAGCTCATCTCTCTTGTCTTCATTAACGGTCCCCGATGATACCTGCAATTTTAATAGCGGCATAGGTACCTCCATTAATTTATAATTTAGTTGAATAATTTAATTTGTCTGACTGATAAAAAAATTCTATTTGCCCTTCCCGCTTTTTTGAATTTTTGCCCACGTGTCACGTAACGCGACAGTCCGATTAAATACTATTTTCTCATCTGACGAATCAGAATCAACACAAAAATATCCAAGCCGTTCAAATTGAAATCGACTTCCCTGAGGTGCGCCAGCAAGACTCGGCTCAACACAGCAATCTTTTAATACCTCCAAGGAATCAGGATTTAAAAAAGTTTTAAAGTCCGTACCTTCATTTGTATCATTAAGATCCGTTTTTGTAAAGAGATGTTCATAAAGTCTAACTTCAGCCCGAAGAGCATGCTCTTGGGAAACCCAGTGTATTGTCCCCTTTACTTTACGCCCATCGGGTGAATCACCTCCCCGTGTAGCCGGATCATAAGTACAGTGTATTTCAGTTATCTCTCCTGTATTCTCATCCTTAATAACATCGACACATGTAATAAAATATGCATACCTAAGCCGTACTTCACGTCCCGGGGCAAGGCGGAAAAATTTTTTCGGCGGATTTTCGCGAAAATCATCCCGCTCAATATAAAGGACGCGTGAAAATGGAACCTTTCTCGTTCCCATACTGGAATCCTCAGGATTGTTGATAGCATCCAATTCCTCGACTTTACCTTCAGGATAATTGTCAATTATTACCCTCAAAGGACGCAAAACACTCATAACACGCATAGCTCTCTTATTCAAATCTTCACGAAGGCAATGCTCAAGCAGTGCTACATCAACCGTACTATCCGTTTTAGCAATGCCGATACGTCTGCAAAAATCTCTTATTGCCTCGGGGGTGTAACCGCTTCGGCGCAACCCGGAAATCGTAGGCATACGAGGATCATCCCATCCAAAAACAATGCCGCTTTTCACTAATTCTAAAAGCTTACGTTTACTTAAAACCGTATTAGTCAAATTAAGCCGTGCAAACTCAATCTGCTGCGGGTGGCAAGAAACCTCTAACGCATCAAGTATCCAATCATACAGAGGCCTATTATTTTCAAACTCCAGAGTACATAAAGAATGAGTAATACCTTCGATTGAATCTGAAAGACAATGTGCAAAATCATACATAGGATAAATACACCACTCATCACTAGTGCGGTGATGATTCTCATGACGGATACGGTACAAAGTCGGATCCCTCATATTTAAATTAGGTGCTGACATATCAATTTTAGCCCGCAGCACATGAACCCCGTCTTCAAACTCCCCATTTTTCATGCGTTCAAAAAGGTCAAGATTTTCTTCAACAGAACGATTCCGAAAAGGGCTTTCTTTGCCCGGTTTCCTCAGAGTTCCACGGTATTCTCGAATCTCATCAGCATTTAAACTGCAAATATATGCCTTTCCCTTCTTAATAAGCGCCACGGCATAGGAATAAAGTTTATCAAAATAATCAGAAGCAAAATACTCCCGCTCCTCCCAATCAAAGCCCAACCATCTAATATCCTCTTTGATTGAATCAACATACTCAATCTCTTCCTTGCAGGGATTGGTATCATCGAAACGTAAATTACAAAGGCCATTAAATTCCCGAGCAACACCAAAATTAAGGCAAATAGATTTTGCATGACCAATATGTAGATATCCATTAGGTTCAGGGGGAAACCGTGTGTGCACACGGCCTCCGTTCTTGCCCCGCAAAATATCATCTTTAATAATATCCCGTATAAAATCAGATAATGGTTTTGTGTTCATATGTTTTTAAATTTTTCTCTTTTGGTGAGTATTATAACAAGGAGGGGGTGTTAGGACAATCAAGAATTCATTTTGTATGAAATCCAGCTTATCAAGGCACCAGTATTTTTTCTGTTAATGTTCCCTCAATACTGCAGTATGCTCCGATACTGATTTCATCGCCGGACTGAGCGTCAGGAATCATATAACTCAATGCCTGATTCAAAGTATTGTCTTGCCTATTTATTTTATGTCTGATGACCTCTTTGTCATTTAACATAATCGTAACTTCCTTGATAAAATGACTTTCTGGATCATCCACAGGGTGGGTAATAGTTACATACAAAATCTTTGTGTTACTATCAAATGCCGTTTCAATTTTTTCCGGTGGGTGTGCATATGCAAAGTATTGAAAAGCAAAAAGTCCGATAATAACGAGCAGTAATATCTTCCTCATTTCCAACCTCCATGTTCGATTCGAAAAAAAGGATTCTTCTACTATATATTTTATTATTTTTTACTATTTCAGTGCAGCAATCAATGCATCACTGTCACTAGACTTAATAACCAGCCGAGAACCGCATTCCTCTCTGCAGGAACATACCGACCCGTAAATATAACTAATATTAATATTCTTAGCCTTAATCTTATCTGCCATTTCTTTCGCAGCACCTACTTTATCAGGCACCTCTGCTACAACCACATCACACACCTCTACTGTCCAACCATTACTAACTGCTGCGGTCTGTGCTTTCTGGACATCACTTGCGAGTAACATAAAAATAGCTTTTCCTTCCATGCTGTAAGCGCATACAGCGGTAATATTAACACCAACTCCAGCAATTGCAGATGTTACTTCCGAGAGCATACCAACTTTATCACGAGTAGTAACGATTAATTGCTTTTCTTTCGCACATTTAGTCATACCTATACCCTCCTTTTATCATAACCATAAAAGTTTTATTAAAAGGACGAATTATCTATTCCTTCTTAGCCTCTGAGTTCCGAATTAAAGTAATCGCGATAGATAATAGAAAAAAATTATTAGCAACGGTCAAAAAAGTTCTTGGAATAATAGCATATCCTGCAACAGGAATTTGTATTAGAAATATACGTATAACAACCGCAAATATCAAACTCAAACACCCAATAAGTATACATAATTTTGGCAAGCCTAATTCTTTCATCATAACCTCCTTGTAATATTATTAACAATGTTTATTTATTTTTTATAAAATTTATTGTTTAAAAAATTATTACTCGCTGTCCGCCTGAGTCCGCCATTTATCCACCATCTCACCAACATTATCGCCTACGGATTTCACTTTAAAAATATGAATCATGAATTCTTCCTTATAGCGTAGGCCGATATTTAACTTTCCGCTCTTTTTGTCTGTTGCCAAGATATCATATCCAAACGTATTTGTTTTAACATTAAAAAGAAAAAAACACACACCGATTATGATACAAATTAAGAAAATTAAACCAAAAAGTTTTTTTATCATTCAATCCCCCTTCTGTCTTATTTCTCCTGATAAATATGTACATCACTTTGCGGAAACGGAATAGTACATCCAGCTTTTTCTAAAGCCAGTTTACCCTTTTCGGTAACATCAAAATATACAGCCCAATAATCAGTTGGCTTCACATACGGACGGCAAACAAGATTGACACTGCTGTCAGCCAGTTCTGAAACGGCAACAACCGGGGCAGGATCTTTTAATACACGAGAATCTGAAGTTACCACTTTCATAAGAGCGTCTTTTGCAGCCTTCATATCATCTGTATAAGAAATACCAAACACTAAATCTACACGACGTTTTTCAATAGCCGTGAAATTGGTAATTAAGTCACTAGTTACTTTAGCATTAGGAATAACAATACGGCGGTTATCAAAGTGATCAAGTATAGTAGTAAATATTTGTATTTCCTTAACAGTCCCCATGGTACCGCCTGCTTCAATGAAGTCTCCAACTTTAAACGGTTTAAATAAAATAAGCAAAACACCGGCAGCAAAATTTGCTAATGATCCCTGTAATGCTAAACCTACAGCTAAACCGGCAGCACCAATGACAGCTACCATTGAAGTAGTCTCAACTCCAAGTTTATTAATTGCAGCAATGATGACAAACACAACCAAACCCACATAAGTAAGATTGCGTATAAAATGAGCCAACGTAGCATCTACCTTTGACTTAATCATTAATTTTTCCATTATACCGGCAATAATACGCGCTAGCCATTTACCAACAACAAAAATTACAATCGCTGCAATCACATCAAGTCCATATAAGGCAATGAACTCCGATATCTTATTGAGTATTTCTTCCATCTCCATATTGACCTCCTTTTGATAATAATTTATTGATTATTGATATTGTCAGATTTTTCCGTTGTTTCCCGAACACTGTGTATAATCTTATTAAAAATCTTTTTATGGTAAATATAATCATCCGATTTTGCGTAACCAATAGTTAAAAGTGCGTTTTCTTTACATACTACCAAACTTAATAGCCATTTAACTTTTTTATCTCTAACGGTCCCATAACCTTCGGACATTACACCTTGGAGAGTGTTAAAAAAACTTTTCTTTGGAGTAATAATAAATTCAACATTATCTATAATATTGGATACCTTTCGCTCTATTTTCCCGTATACAGCGTCAAGATTCGAAGCATAAAAATCTTCACACATAACGATTGCCTTGTTATCGGGGCTATATATTGTAGTTTTGTTGCCTATTGTCTCGCTCAGCCATTTATTAGGATATTCAATTGTGAATCCTGATTGAAGGTCTTCTGTTTTTCCCATGACCGAAGAAGGAAATAAAATAATTAATATAAAAAATATAATCAATACAGCCTTCATGCAATTCTCCCCGTTAAGGACGCGTAAAATTTTATAATATTATCTTCCCTACTCTTCATATTTGGGACCAATTGTTTCCCCTTCTATAAAATTATCTATCTTGGTCTTAATTTTATTCCATTGATCACCAACAAATTCACACAACCATGCAGGTTCATCTAATAATGCCTTTGGTCCACTTTTTTCGAAATTGTTCTTTACAATCGCATATCGGCCTGAAAAAATATATACGGCAATGATTAAAAGAATAAGTATAATAATAAATTTTTTCATGCAGAATCCTTTCTCTTAAAAAACTATTTATATCAATATTAAGCCTATTTTTCATCAAAATACGGCAACATATCGGCTACATTTTTTATACTTACTTTTAAGATATTTTCATCATTCGTATTATAAAAAGCATCAAACGCACCTATCCACCACATAGTAATTATTTAGCCGATTGAGCAGGAGTTAGAATAATACTGTTTTTTGAGGT
>CAZLCT010000003.1:0-55850 GCA_964558015.1 uncultured bacterium
ATACCTCAAAAAACAGTATTATTCTAACTCCTGCTCAATCGGCTAAATAATTACAGAACATTTGCTCCTTTTTAATTAATAGGGGATAAGGCATGTTAATAACTTGTTGATAAATTAGATATGAAATACTATTTAATGGAAAGAATAAGCATATTTTTTGAAATTTATGTTGACAACATATTCAGTTTAAGGTAAATTATGTTTTACAAATTGTAAATTACAATATGTAAGTTACAAAATATAAATTATATCTTTGAATATTTCGTTCTCTTTATTTAGATGCATAATTTAGCTATTTTTATATGAAAAACCTACCACTTAAAGTTTTAGTACTATATGCAGTAATTATTATTTTTGTGTTGTATTTTTCACCTTCCTTTTTATATTCCCAAGGCATGGATTTTTATGAACAAGATGGTTTTTCAACACACGATAAAACAAAACTTGCTAATTTTTATTGGCAGTTGAGCCAGGAACTTTTTAAGCAGAAACAATTTGATGAAGCTATTTTTCAAGTCCAAAGAGTTTATGAATTTAGCCCTAATGACGATAGGGTGGCATCTTTTATTGAAAGTGTAAAATCGGCAAGAGATAGCAATAAATCTTCAAAACAGAGGATGTATAGAGCATTCATCGATAGAGAACAAGAAGATTATACAGGAGGGAGTGTTGATACGTACCTTCCTATGCCTGCAGAAGTAAGCCCTGCTTATGGACCACAAATAAGACTTCCCCAGCACGTCGAGAAATCTATAGAAAAAATGATTAAAAGAGCCCGCGTTAGTTATCAGAATAAAAACTATAATGATGCACTATATTATTTAAATGAAGTCCTTGTTATGGATTCATCAAACAGGGAGGCATTGAATTTAAAGAATAGAATTGTTAAAGAGAAAAGCTTTGTAAGAACAAAAGAACTGCCTTCGGCTCCCAAGAGGCCCGATGAGAGAGTGGCACAGGCTATGGTAAATGCTCAAAAGGAATATAAAAGGCGGAATTATGATGCAGCCTTATTTTATCTTAATGCCGTACTTATTTGGCACCCTCAAAATGAAGAGGCATTATCATTGAAAAATATTATTTTAAATGAAAGACGATCTAAATATGAAAGTGTATATGAGCGTGAGCGTAAACAAAAAGCAGAGGCATTTAGAGATAGAGAGGAAACAGGAGATATATCACCCCCTCAAGAGAGTATGGCTGATATTAAGGAATATGAGCGAATGCGACTAAAAATACAAGAAGAAAGATATAAAGAAGAGGAAAAAAGAAATAGATTAGCTGAAGCAAGAATCCGTGAGGATGTCCGTAGGCGTATTGAATTACAGGAGAAAGAAGACCTGGAGTTATTAATTCAAGAAGTTGAAGAGAGTAAATTTTATGAAAAGTTTCAAAGCTATGAAGAAGAAAAAGAACAGAAAAAAAGAATGCAGAAAAGACAAATTCATTCTTTCCTCCTGCGAGCTGAAGGCTTAATGGAGATGGGAAAGTATGAAGAAGCCGCTGTTTATTTAAATAATGTTTTTATGGTTGAGCCTTATAATGAACGTGCTCAAAAGATGCGCGTAAAGCTTGAGCAGGAATTGGTTGATAAAAAAATACGTGAAAGAAGAGAGTACGATAAACTTTTTGAGGAAGAGAAAAAAGAATATAAGAAAATCCGTGAAAATGTACGTAAAGAAAAGATCCGAACATTATTAAATGAAGCAGATCGTTTATATGATGAGGATGATTTGCTAACAGCACGGCAGGAATACCAAAAGGTGATTATTGTTGATCCATCAAACAGACATGCGAAAAGGTTTTTAAAGAAGATAGATAAAAAACTTCTTACATTGCAAGAGGAGATGCGTGCACAGGAAGAATTGCGAGAGGAGAGAAGAGCACAAGCCATGGAAGAATCATTTCAAGAGGCGGCACGAGCTCTTGAGATAGAATTAATAAAAGAAAAGAAAGAGGACCTCAGTATTCAGGAGCGTATAAGAGTATTTTTAGCACAAGCTGATCATAAGGCAGAAATCGAACATGATTATGATGGCGCTTTAGTTGACCTTAACAGAGCATATGCAATTGATCCTGGTAATAAGAAAGTAATGGATAAAATTAAAAAGGTGAGGGCACTTAAGGCAAGAAGAATAGATCATCCAGAGAAAGAAATCCATGAAATTCTTACGAGAGAGTCAGATAAATCAGAAAAGTCTATTTCTATCGCTGTAGATAGAGAAGAAGAGAAAAAAGCAAAAGAACAGAAATGGGAAGAATTAAAGCGTGGTAAACAAATATTAGGAGCTGCAGCTCGTCGAAGCTATCAGGGTAAAGTCGAAGAATATGTCAGCAATGCCCAGAGGTATTTAGAGCAGAAGCAATTTGATAAAGCTCGGTCGGAGGTTGAGCGCATTTTCTTGTTTGATAAGAATAATCCAACCGCAAAAGATTTGCTCGCCAGAATAACAGAATATGAAATTTCGTATGAAAAAAAGATGGAAGAAAAATCCCTAGATCAAGAATTTGAAACAGGATTGGAACTGGAGAAGCTAAAGGTTGAGATGCAGAGGAGAGCTGAGGGTAAGGTCATACGCGAACCACAGGAAGCTAAAATAGAAGATAAAAAGATTCAGGAAAAAACAATAAAGAAATTAATCAAAGAAGGAAAGTCACTTTACAAAAAGGAAAGATATTATGAGGCCTTAAATAAGTTTGAGGCAATTTTTGCAATTGATGCTCAGAATGAAGAAGCTTCTCGTTATGTTGATAAAATCAAGGAAACTATGCTTAAAGAACGCGAAGAAGAAAGAAAGAGGATTAGAGAAAAACAGCGGGAAGAAATAAATGAAAAACTAAACGAATATAGTAGTCAAATACAATCTTTACATAAACAGGGTCGCTATACTGAAGCTGCGATTCTAATTGAAAAGGGTTTGCTTTTAGATCCAACGAGTAAGTATCTCAAAGAACTTAAAAAGCTTAATCAAAGAGGTTCGGATGAGAAGATGCGACTTAATTTATCCGATGAAGAAAAGGTTAAAGATTTAATCAATATTGCAATAAAAGAATTTATACAGGGTAATTATCTTGAATCAAGAAAGTATTTTGAGAAGGTTTTAGAAATTAGTCCTGATGATGAAAAGGCAAAAAATTCAATCGCTAAGATTGATAAAAAAGTTAAAGAGTTAGGTTTGTAAAAATAAAATAAGGAGTATTAGTAATATGTGTAATATTACTTTAAAAGCAAAAGTAAAGGAGTATGTTAAAAAACAGTCAGTTTGTTTTTCCCTTATGGTTATAGCCATCAATCCGGTTTCTGAAGGGCATGAAGATGGTGGGAGACAACAATCGTTACCTCAAGCCACTGCTGTTTATGAACAAAACCAGCGGGTTGATAAAGAAAGAATTTCTTCGTCCGGTCATAATGATATTATTGACCAGAAAATTTTAGATTATTACAAACTTGGAAAGCTTTATTTATTACAAGGACAAATGGGGAATTCCTATAATGCATTTTTGATGGGTGAAAATTTAGAAGATATGGGAGCACTAAGTCATGGTAATTTATTAGGCACTCAGGGTGCTATGATTGCATCTAGTTTGCCTCAGCAAGGGAGTTCTATAGGAGACGATTCTTTGAGTGATTATTTAAAGAATTTGGTTTCTTTGTATTTAAAGCGGGTTGAAATTTTATCAAAGAATCCCATTTATTTAGACGAGGCACGCAGAGAAATTGAGAAAATATTTATTATTGATCCTCAGAATAAAAGAGCTAAAGAATTGGCAGATGAAATTAAAGATAAACAGAAATCACTTCAAGCCCCTTCAGAACTTAAGCCACTCGAGAAAGAAGTTAAAAAGAATGTGCCATTGCCAGAAATTATTCTACCGAAAGAAAAGCTAGATTCTCCTTTTATTGACGAAAAAGAGAGGGCATTAGCTACCGCGGAAGAGAAAATGAAAACTTCGATATTACAAAGATCTGATATGAATAAAATGGAATCAGCCCTCATGAAGCATTATGATTCGGGGAAAATAAATTTAAAGAATAAAGATTATTTTAATGCTATTAAGGAATTTAAAATGGTCTTAGCAATTGATCCTGAGCATCTTTATTCAAATTATGCACGTAAATTTATTGCAGCAGCAAAGAAGAAAATTCAGGAAAGAGAAGAGCATGACCTTAAATTAGTACAGCAGGAGAAAATTGTTAAAAAAGAATCGCAAGGAGAGGATTTTATTTCGAAGACGCCTTTTGATGAGGCAGTAGATACCCCTCAGGCTACATTAATAAAATCGACTCAAAATATTTCTTCCATTGATCATTTAAAGATTAAGAGAGAAGAAATATTACGTGCGCAATTTAAAAATGTTTTAACATCGGTTAGAAAATTTATACATGAGGGACGTTATTTGGCTGCGCTAGAAAATTTAGATGCCCTATTATCTATTGACCCAATAAATAAAGAAGCTCAGATACTTAAATTGCGTGCACAACAACTCCTAGCAGATAAAAGACAAAGAGAACGGGAAGAGATAGTCAGTGACATAATCAGAACTAAAGATGAAGAAGAAGCAAAGGATTCATATTTTTTAAAACAAAAACGGAAACAAGAGGTCCGTAAAGAAGTAAAAGAAAAATATAAAATGGCACAGGAGAATATTAAAGCTCTTTTAATGATTGACCCGTCAAATCAAGAAGCGCGTAATCTTGAGCTTCAGCTTAAAGATGTATTGTCTGAAAAGAAAGAGAAAGAAAGAATTGAAAGCAATATTCTTCGTATTAAAGCTGAGGAAGAATGGCGTAAAAAATATTTTGCAAGACAAAGAAAACGTCTAGAAGCGAGAAGAAATATAGAAAAAAAATATAAAGAATGGGAAGATATTAACCAGAAGACCATGAAACGTGAGGTGCAGAATAAAATAGAAGCCAAACTAAATGATGCACGCTATTGGCTTTCAGTTAATGATTATTTTAAGACAAATAAGGAACTTGAAACTTTATCAATTATTAGCCCTGTTAACAAAGAGGCGGATAAAATAAAGCAGGATTTACAGAATAATATCAGACAATTGGCATCATTGCTTGAAGATAATAAAAAGGAAAAGATTAATAATATTAATATGAGAAAAAGCACCGTAAAGAAAAGAGAAAAAAAATTCATGCCGACACATGGTAGTCAAATAAATGAAGGCAAAAGAAATAAAAAAGATGTCAAGACAGTTAAAAAGGTTGATCCTCAAGGTGCGGAAGATAACGGAAAGACTGTTTTTAATAAAATAAGTAATTTTCGACCCGTTACTTTATTTGATCCGCAGATTTCTTCTTCTCAGGTTAAGACTCCTAATGTGAAAGAATCGCACGAAAGAGTTGTTAAAGCTAATGAGCAGAAGGAGGAAAATATAGAGATAACTAAGCCGGAAGTTATAAATCAATCTAACGATATAAAGGTAGAAGATAAAAATCGAGTAAAAAAAGAACTTCAAGCCAAACCTCTTATCCAAGAGGAACCTTCAGTGAAAAGAAGTGTCGTTAGAGTAAAAAAAGCTATTCAGGAAAAACAGCCTAAAACAGTGAACAAAATAGTACAAAAAGAAACTAACAATATAAATAATAATCATGTAAAAAGAAATGAGAGTTATGATTTCGAATTAGAGAAAGAAATTTTAAGTCCTACCTCTAATGAAAAACAAAAATTAATGAAGTATTTAATACGTGGTAAGCAGCATTTCAGGCAGGGGAATTATCCCTTAGCATTAGTTTCATTCAACAAGGTAAAAAGCTTGGATAAAGAGCAGTTGTTTTTAAGTGAGGTTGAAGAACTTATTAGTGCAACAAAAAGACGTTTAGATAGCACTCAAGGTTAAAATTTTTTTTTTAGGTGTAGTTATTTTAAAAAGAGGAAGTACTGTTTGCCTTAATGTAAATGATGATATGATTTTTAAAGTGGTTAGCCTATATGATTAAAAGAGAAAAGTTATATAAGATAGGTGAGGTTATGCACTATTCTGGTTTTTCTCGTCAAACATTGCATAATTATACCTTGGCTGGGTTGATAATTGAAGCCCGTCGAACTGAGTCTGGACATAGATTATACGATGAGTCTGTTTTTGATAGATTGGAGAAAATTAGACGATTGCAGGAACAAAACTATACCTTAATGCAAATAAAGAAAATTTTGGAAAACGAAGAAAACCAAGCAGGTAGTCAAGAGAGCTCATTATGAATTTAAAAAAAATGGCAGAATTTTTAGGGATATCTGACGAAGAGTTAGTCCTTAAAGCACAAGAGATGAATATTGATCTCTCTGCCATTGGAGATGAATTGGATGAGGATTTAATTGATGAGCTAAAAAAACGCCTTAATTTATCTTCGGGTAGGAAAGAGGAAATTCATAAGCCTTCAGATAAGCCTTCTATAAAAAGTCAAAAAGAATCAACTCCTGAAAGTTCAGAACAAGCTGGGGATTTAGGAGAAGAAGAACTTACTTCAAGAGAGGTTTCTGATATTGCCTCAAAGGTAAGCAAAGAAGAGAAAAAAGGTCTTAAGGAAGTGGTAGAGCCGATTGTTAAAGATTCAGAAACTGAAGAGGAGGAAAAGGAAAAGACGCAAGAGGAAGAACCCCCTGAGGAAATCCAGCCTAAGAAAGGGCTACTTCAATCGGTTTTTGGTTTTTTCGAAGATTTCTTTTTTCCTATTTTCAAAACTCCTGTTCATAGAAATATACTTATAATTGGTGCTGTTTTTTCTGCTTTCATTGCTTTAATATTAGCATCTTTATTTCAGGTAAAAACTGCTAAAGAAGTTGAAATTGAAAAAAAACCGTTGGAAACCCAGATTAATATTCGGGGTGGATTTCGTGGGGAGAAAGATCTTTTTCAGCTTATTTGGGAAATGCATCATCAAGGTTATTATTCTCTGGCATATGAATATGCACAGAGGTTCCTTGATGAATATCATGATAGTGATTTAATAGGAGATGTTTATTTTAAAATCGCTGATATTTTTTATTCTTGGGATAGAGGTTCAGATACACAGAGATATAAAGATGCTCGAGAGGCATATGAAAAAGCAATTCAGTTTTCACCTGATGATACCAAAGTACCATGGGCAAAATTGCAGATTGCAAATACATATTTTAAACTAAATGTATTTGACAGTGCAGCTCATTCATATAGAGATTTGATTGAACAATATCCTACTTACAAATTACTAGATATTGCGCAAAGCCGATTAGCATTATGCTATTTAAAATTACATCAATATGATCGTGCCAGATTGGAGTATAAAAAGTTAATTGAAGTGTTTCCAAATAGTTCTTTAAAAAGGAACGCATATTTTAAATTAGCAGAGATCCATTATCGTAAAAGAGAATTACGAGAAAGTATTCAAGCTTATAAAAATTATCTTGATTTATTTCCTGACTCCCCTAAGCAAATCGAAGTGTATTTTAGAATTGCGAAATTATATAAATATCTTAAAGAGTATGATCGTGCGATTGAATATTTCAAAAAAAGTATAGGTAAGTATCCTAATGATACTTACAATGAAATGTCTTTATACCAGATTGGCGAATGTTACTTATTAATAAAGCAATATGAAAAAGCTCGTGAAAATTATAAAAAGTTGATTGAAACATATCCTAAGAGTGATCTAACTCAAATTGCTTATCATAGGCTTGGTGATACATATTTAAAAGAAGGGAATGATGATGAAGCAATTACATTATATGAACAAGCATTAAGCAGTTTTCCTAATATTACCGCTTCCCGCCTTTCGGAAATAAAACTTGCGGAACTTTATTTTCGCAAAGGTAATTACGAAAAGGCTATATCAATTTTTTCTGATATTTTGGTAAATGATCCGAATTATTTTGCAAATGATAGAATTGTTTTGAGGATTGCACAGATACATTATAAAAAAGGAAATTATCTAGAATCAGCTGATTGGTATCTTCGCTTAATTAAGGAGTTCCCGGCTAGCCCACTCGTTAAAAAGGCATATTTTAGTAAGGCTAAAGCTGAGGTTGCAAGTAAGTTTCATGAGCGGGCAATTGAGAGCTATATAGAATTTATTCAAAAATTTCCTGACCATCAAAGAGTAGATCTGGTTATGTATTTAATTGGTGATATGTATGCTAAACTCGGTAAATATATGGATGCAATAAGCTATTGGGAAGATCTTCGATCTAAGTTTCCTTTAAGTGATTACCGCTATATGGCACTTCAAAAAATAGGAGAAGCATATAAAGAAATGTCACAATCTGATGAATATATAGATATATTGCAGAAAGATTATCAGGTAAAGGGGAGTCCGGAAGAAATAAAAAATAGCTTAGAATTGAAATGTAAAGAAACTTTTATGCAAATTCTTGATAACAAGGCATTGGAAAGAACTGAAGAATATTTTAATACAGGAAAAGAGTTAGCATATTTTTATTACGAAAAGAATGAACTTGACAGCGCGGTTGAAGTTATACATAAGCTTTTAGGAATGTATACGGGACATCCTGATTTGTATTTGCTGCTGCAGTTAAAGGCAAAAATTTATTATGATTTGAATTTGACTGATGAAACTATTTCAGCATATGAAGATTTGATTTCTTTATTGACGTATAGGTTGTCACAAGGTGAAGAAAAGAAAAAAGAAGTATATTTAATGATGATCGCGGATTCATATTTTTCACTAGGAGATCTTTTTTATAGCCAGGATAAAATTTCAGAAAGTTTATATCTTTATCTGGAGGGATTAAAGAAATTACCTGAGAATAAAGTGAGTGGTTGGCCTCTTTATCAAATAGCAAATTGTTATAGTAACCTAGGTAATTATAATAAAGCAAATTATTATTATGAAAAACTTAAGAAAGAGTTTCCTGATAATTTTTGGACTGAATATGTAGGCTGGAATCAGGAACGTATAAAGTGGAAAGATAGCATTAAAAAGAGAGGTGTGGAGTCAGGATTATGAATACCGCCCAATTAAATCAAACAGAGTGCAAATTGCAAGATTTCTATGCTTTGTTGAAAAGAGAATATGAAACGTATATGAAAATATTTTACCTTTGCGAGGAAGATCGAAAGCTTATTGAATGCGGCGAAATACAACAGTTGCGTAAATCAATAGGTGAAAAACAGTCTTTATTAAATGAAATTTTGAATATTGAGAAGGAAATTTATGTTTTGAAAGAAGAGTGGAATAAGATTAAGGATGATTTGCCGGAATCTTCAAAAGGCGACATCGTCTTATTAATTAATAATTTTAAAGATCTCATGGAGAAGATCGTATCATCTCAGAAAGAGAATGAGAAGCTTTTATCAGAACGTAATTCCCATCATATTAATGAATTAAGTACTATTAGAAGGGGTAAGAATCTAAGCAAGGCTTATTCTGTTTATGGTAATAGTATTCCCCATTCAAGATTTATGGATAAGAGCAAATAAGAAGGATAGTGGATATGCAAAAAGAAGTTAAAAATAAAGAGCAAATGAATTTCAACATGCTTAATCAAGCATTTCAGGCTTTTAGTGCAACAACGACAAAATTTCAGGAAGCATATAATAAGCTTCAGGAACAAATTGCATATTTATCAAAAGAACTTGCAGAAAAAAATGCCGAACTTAATCGTAATGTTATCGAACTTGATCAAACTCAAAAATATATAAATAATATATTAGAGAATATCTCGGATGGTGTGATAGCTTTGGACCTAAAGGGGAAAATTACAACATTCAATAAAGCGGTACAAACAATGACTAATTATACAGCCGCTGAGATACTTAATAAACGGTACGATGAAATATTTTTAACTCAAGAAAAAGGTTCAGATTTAATAAATGATGTTATACAGGGAAGAGTTTTACCTGATGGACATGAGACTACTATTAAAAGTAAATCAGGGGAAGATATTCCGGTCATTGCTTATACTGCTCCTATTACAGATGAACATTCTCAAATTATCGGAATTGTTGTGACGTTTAATGATTTATCAAAGATAAAACAACTTGAAGAGGAGATTGAGAGGGCAAAGAGGTTGGCAGCATTAGGTGAAATGGCTGCCGGCGTTGCGCATGAGATTAGAAATCCATTAGGAGGAATAGAAATGTTTGCCTCTATATTGGAACGGGAATATATACATAATGAAAGGGAAAGGAAGATTATACAAAGCATACTCAAAGGAGTAAGAAGTTTGGATAAAATAATATCCGAATTATTATCATTTACTAGATCTTTTGGTAAATCAGATTTTCAGAATGTTGATTTAATTGATTGTATTGAGTCATCGATTGAATTTGCATCTCAGGAATTTGATAAAAAGATGATAAAAGTATGTAAGAAATATTCTACAGGGCAATCTATTATTGTATTTGGTAATGGGGATCAGTTAAAGCAGGTGATGTTAAATTTTTTACTTAACGCTGCGCAAGCGATATCACATGAGACAGGCATTGTAGAGATTTCATGCTCTCCTTATTACCGTGAAGGATACGTTGTTCTTGTAATAAGTGATAATGGTGAAGGTGTTAAGAAAGAACATTTAGAAAAAATTTTCGACCCTTTTTTTACAACCAAGTCAAAAGGAACAGGACTGGGTTTAGCAATATCGTATCGAATTATTGAGGAACATGGCGGAAAAATAACGGTGGAAAGTAAAGAAGATACTGGAACGCGTTTTTTAGTCCGTTTACCTTTAAAACAGAAATTTATGAATAAGGTGTGATTGCATGGCGAAAAGAAAAGTCTTAATTGTAGATGATGAACAGATAATGCGGGATTCAATTAAAGAAGCACTTATATCAACTGATCATATGGTTACGGTTGCTGAAGATGGAAATAGAGCAAGGGAGATTTTACAGCGTTCTGACTTTCATGTAGTTATTAGTGATATTAAAATGCCTGGATTAAGTGGTCTTGAATTGCTCAAATACGTTAAAGAAGTTGCGCCTGATACGTTGGTTATATTAATGACTGCGTTTGGGACTATTGAGTCAGCTATTGAAGCAATGAGAGAAGGGGCTTTTGATTATATTACAAAGCCTTTTTCCATTGATGTAATTGAAGTTGTATTAGAGAAAGCTTTTAACCACATTGATATTGTTTTAGAAAATAGATATTTAAGAAATACTTTAGAGGATAAATTCAATCCCTGTAACTTTATAGGTGAACATAAATCCATGAAAGCAACTTTCGATATTATTCGTAAGGTTGCTCCTTCTCGGGCAACAGTTCTTGTAACCGGAGAGAGTGGTACTGGCAAAGAGCTTGTAGCAAGGTCACTTCATTATTTAAGTCCCCGTAAAGGGCGCCCTTTCATAAAGGTGAATTGTGCTGCTCTATCATCCAGCTTGTTAGAGAGTGAACTTTTTGGACATGAGAAAGGGGCTTTTACAGGTGCTTATACGAAAAAGATTGGAAGATTTGAATTAGCAGATGGTGGAACTGTTCTTCTTGATGAAATTAGTGAAATTGGTATTGGTCTTCAAGCCAAATTGCTTCGTGCTTTGCAGGAAAAAGAATTTGAACGGGTCGGAGGTGTTAATTCCATTGATGTTGACGTTCGCATAATTGTTACTACAAATAGAGATTTAGAGAAGGCTGTGCGTGAGGGCACATTCAGAGAGGATTTGTATTATCGTCTTAATGTTGTTCCTATAAGATTGACTCCACTTCGTGAGAGAAAAAGTGATATACCTCTTTTAATGGATTTTTTTCTTAAAAGATATGCTAAGGAAAACAATAAAAAGATTGTTGGTTTTGAGCCCGAGGTATATGAGAAACTCAAAATTTATGATTGGCCTGGGAATGTTCGTGAACTCGAAAATATCGTTGAACGTGCTGTCGTTTTATCGAACGGAGAATTATTGGTGAAAGAATATTTTGATGTTGGTTATGCACATGAGCGGACTTTGATTAATAATTATATTGCGGCTGAACAATCATTGTTTGCGGAAAATGTTATGCCTTTGTTTGAGATAGAAAAGAAGTATATCCTTCATGCACTTTCAAAGTTTAATGGGAATAAAACACGGGCCGCTAAAGCTCTTGATATAAGTGTACGGACATTACGTAATAAGCTTGATGAATATAAGCAGACTGATCTTATTAAAGTATAGTAATTTTTTCCTACTAAGCCAATATAGGGAATAAAGAAATAGGAAAATTTTTCCTTTCTTTAACTAAATGGTATTATGGAAAATTTGAGCAGTATTAAGTTATTAGCTACCAACGACTTACATTTTAGGACAAGAGACGTCTGTGGCACACAATTTGCTACTAATAAAACGGTGAAAAATATGTCCATATTTGACCGTACTCCCATAACGTGTGCAAAAAATGTGTTGGATTATGTAACAACCCGGCAAAAGGTTGTTACTTCTAATGTTGCAAATGTAAATACACCTGGTTATAAGACGAAGGATGTTTCATTTAATAGTGTTTTGCAAGCTAAGAATGATAAATTGCGTCTAGGTCTTCGGTGTACACATGAGAAACATTTTAAAAAGCCTCTTGAAGATACTGAAGGGGTGGAAACGTTTTATGCCTATTCCCCCGTAAACACAAAAGATGGGGTAAACGATGTTGATATCGATAAAGAAATGCTTAAATTAGGTGAGGTTCAGACTTCATTTAATATATTTACCGAGTTATTATCCAGAAAATACCGCTCTATTCAAGGTATAATAAATGGAAACCTGTAAAAATTAAAGAAGGTTTATTATGAGCGATAAATTTATAACCCATTTTGATGTAAGTGCATCCGGATTAACTGCTGAACGAACTCGCATGAGAATCATTGCAAGTAATATTGCAAATGTTAATTCTACTAATTCGGTGGAAGGGGGACCATATAAAAGACAAGCTGCAGTTTTAGAATCTTTTAAAGTGCCTAATTCGGGACTTGAGCAAGGTGTACATATTAAGGAAATTGTCACTGATACCTCGGCACCTCGCTTAGTATATGATCCTGAACATCCTGATGCGAACGCTCAGGGTTATGTAGCATATCCTAATGTAAATCTTGTTAAGGAAGTAACTGACATGAAAACAGCAACAATGGCATATCAAGCAAACATAACTGCAATTAATGCAACAAAACAAGTTATTTCCCGCTCCCTTGATATTGGGAGATAATATTTTTAAATAGGAATACAAAGGAGAAGTTTTATGGATGGGGTTCATGGTAATGAGTTACATATAAAACCGGTAATGCCTAATTCTATTCTTCCCGGTGCTGCAAAGAAAGTTTCCGGTAATGCTGATAAATCGTTTTTTAACATGTTGAAAGATTCTATTCATGAAATTAATGAACTCCAGGTTGATGCAAACGAACAAGTTGCAAAACTTTCTCGGGGAGAGATAAAAGATGTACATCAGGTTATGATAGCTGCCCAAGAGGCGAACTTGACCTTTTCTATGATGATGCAGATCCGCAATAAAATTATTGATGCATACCAAGAAATCATAAAAATGTCATAATTAATTATTTAGTATAATTTTTATAGAAGGGAGTATTTACTGATGGATTTTTTGAATCAATTATTTTCACAAATAAAGTCAATTTATGTGAAGATGACCACTTCTCAGAAAATAAGCTTTATATTGGTTATAGCATCCATCGGTATATGTCTTGTAGTTGTTTTCCTATGGTCGGCGAAACCGGATTATGTTGTATTGTTTTCAAACCTCTCCACAGATGATGCTGCAAAAATTCATACGAAACTCGGCGAACTACAAGTTCCATATAAAATTGTTGGTACCACTATTGAAGTTCCTTCCAAGCATGTATATGAAACACGGTTATTATTGGCAAATGAGGGATTGCCAAAAGGATCTTACGTTGGCTATGAAATGTTTGATAAAGTAAGCCTTGGACAAACAGATTATCTGCAGCGTCTTAATTTTCAACGTGCCCTTGAAGGAGAACTCTCACGTACTATCAGTTCGCTTGAGACTGTTGAATTTGCACGTGTTCATCTTGTAATTCCTAAACCGACGATTTTTAGCGAAAAAGAAGAAAAAGTTTCTGCTTCGGTTATTATTACAACAATGGGTGGATCTACTTTAGCGAAAAAGAATGTTTTGGCTATTACGCACCTTGTCTCATCAAGTGTAGAAGGATTGGAACCTAGCGAAGTAACAATTATTGATTCAAGTGGAAATTTACTTTCTAGTGAGGTTGAAGATAATATAGCTGTTAGACTAACCAGTTCTCAATTGGAAGCTCAGCAGAATATCGAAAGATATTTAGAAAATAAAGTTTCGACCCTTTTAACAGGCGTTTTAGGTCCAGGTAAAGCTATTGTTCGTGTTTCTGCCAATATTGATTATAGTCAGGTGGAGAAGACCAAAGAAAGTTTTAACCCTGAAAGTCAAGTAGCGCGCTCTGAAAATAGGATAGAAGAGACCACAAACAGTGAAGAAGGTAACGGTGGATCGGTCGAAAAGACAATTACTAATTTTGAAATAGATAAGGTTGTTGAGCATATTATTGGAGCAACAGGTAGCATAAAAAGACTATCGCTGGCAGTGGTTATAGACGGGACATATAGGTTTGAAGGGGAAGGGAAAAAAAGAGAGCGTATATATGTCCCGCGCAATGAGGAAGAAAAAGCATCGATACGAAAACTTGTTATATCTTCCATTGGAATTAATGAACAAAGAGGTGACACTCTTGAAGTAGTAAATATTCCGTTTGATACCTCCTATCTTGAAGAGCAACGAAAGCAACTTGATGAGATGCGGCGTTACGATAATATAAAAATATTTTTGCAACAGTGGCCGTGGCTTATTGTAATAATTATTTTTATTGCATTGTTTATTTCATTGCAGAGAATTATTTCTCAGGCATCACTTACACGTGTTTCGATTTCCGGTCCGCGTGGACGAAGGGGCGAAAATTTATATGATCAGATGCGTGAGGAAGAAGGATCAGAACTTCGCCCAGAGAATATAGTGCGAGACAGGGTTGAAAAGGAAGTCGTTAGATTAGCGTCACAAAGCCCTGATGCGGTGGCAAAAATTATTAAAGGATGGTTAGCAGAGGGTTAATTAATGGCTGATAAAGGTAAAGATATTAGTTCAGAAATTTCAAAACATATGACAGGGAAACGAAAAGCCGCACTGCTTTTAGTCTCATTAGGCCCTGAAATATCTACCAGCGTACTAAGAAAATTAGATGATAATCAAATCGAAGACGTTACTAAAGAAATTGCCGATATAGGGTTTGTTGATGAAGGTGATAAAGTAAAAATTTTTAATGAGTTTAAGGAAGCTATCAAAGAGCATGGAATACTTTCAGAGGGAGGGATGGCTTATCTTAAACAAATTTTGGAAAAGGCAATGGGGCCTCATAAAGCACGGGATATTTTGGAGAAAATTTATGCTGGCAAAGAAAGTTATCCGTTTGATGTGCTGCGTGAAGTCGATCCGGGCCAGATTCTAAACTTTATACAAAACGAGCACCCACAGACTATAGCACTGATTATGGCATATTTGCGGCCTGAGCAAGCTGCTGAAATTTTATCTAAGCTTCCCCATGAAAAAAAGGTTGAAGTTATAAAGCGCATTGCATTGATGGATCAGACAGCGCCGGATGTTATTAAAGAAATTGAAGGAATGTTGCATAAGAAAATAGCGTCTGTTACAAGTGAGGAATTTTCAGTTGCCGGTGGAGTAAAGTCTGTTGCTGAAGTTTTGAATCGTGCTGACCGGGCTACAGAAAAGAGTATTTTGGAAGCACTTGAGGAAGATAATCCGGAAATTGCAGATGAGGTTAAAAAATTAATGTTTGTATTTGAGGATATTATATTAGTTGATGACAGAGGCATTCAATCTGTTCTGAAAGAGATTGATAATAAAGAACTTGCCCTTGCATTAAAAACTTCGTCTGAAGAACTGAAGGAGCATATATTCCGTAATATGTCAAAAAGAGCCGTTGAAGGAATTCAGGAAGAGATGGAATACATGGGGCCAGTTCGTCTTAAAAATGTAGAAGAAGCACAACAAAATATTGTTGCTGTTGTCCGCAGGTTAGAAGAAGCGGGTGAAATCGTTATTTCTGGCCGTGGCGGTGGGGAGGATGAAATCATTGTCTAAATCTAAAATCATTAAAAGCGAGCATGCATCGTCAAAAGAAAGTCAATTTGATATATTTTTTTCCGAGGAACGATTGATAGGTGATAGTCACATACAAAAAAAACATCAAACTTCCCTGCGGCAAATTAAGCAACGTGCAGAGGAAGAGGCGCAAAAAATTATTAATGAAGCAAAAAAACAATCAATTGTTGAACAACAAAGCGGATTCGAAGAGGGATTGCGTAAGGGTTTAGAAAAAATAAAAAATTTAGAGCAGATATTGACGAAGCTTATTGAGGAGATCAAGGATTTTAAAAAAAACCATTTGTTGCAAATAGAACCCGAGGTTGTTAATTTAAGCATGAATATATGCAGCAAGATTATTAAAGATAAGCTCGAGAGTGATAGAGAAATTGTTATTCGTAATATTCGAGCTGCCTTTAAAGAATTAACTGATAAAGAATATATAAAAATTCGTATAAATGCCGACGATCTAGCTTTGGTGCGTGAATTTAAGCCAGGCCTTTTAGAAATGTTTCATGAAATAAAAAAGCTTGAAGTTGTTTCTGATGATTGTGTAGATAAAGGGGGATGCATTATTGAAACGAATGAAGGAAGTGTAGATGCAACAATAAAAACACAGATGAAGAAATTATATGAGTTAATAACAAGCGAAATCTCTACTTCACATGTTCATTTAGTGTCATGATTGAAAAGATTAATTTTAAAAAGTATGTTGATAAAATTGATGAATCAACATTATATACTTTTGAAGGTACGGTTAAACAAGTAGTTGGATTATGCATAGAAGCGAATGGCCCGTCAGTTTCTGTAGGTGACCTTTGTTATATTAATACAAACGGTGATAATTATTTAAAAGCTGAAGTTGTTGGCTTTACTGATAATAGAGTATTATTAATGCCGCTGGGCGATATGCATGGCATCAGACCTGGGGCACGTATAATTTCGTACCGGAAGCCGTTAACAGTAGGCCTAAGCAATAAACTTTTAGGAAGGGTGGTAAATGGCCTGGGTGAGATAATTGATGGCGGGGAAAAGTTATTCTTTAATGATGAATATACTATCAATAATCGTCCCCCAGATCCTCTCTCACGAAAAAAGATTGATAAACCATTGGAGACAGGCATTAGTTGTATCGATGCTCTTTTAACTGTTGGCCGTGGTCAGAGGATGGGAATTTTTTCTGGTTCGGGGGTTGGAAAAAGTTCTTTGCTTGGAATGATTGCTAGATATACTGAAGCTGATGTTGCTGTAATTACATTGGTCGGTGAACGTGGAAGAGAGGTTAAGGAATTTCTTGAAAATGATCTTGGTGAAGAAGGCTTAAAAAAATCCGTTGTTATTGTTTCAACAAGTGATCAACCGGCTTTGATTAGATTAAAAGCATCGTTGGTTGCGACTACAATAGCAGAATACTTCCGTGATCAGGGTAAAGATGTAGTGTTGATGATGGATTCGATAACACGGGTTGCTATGGCGCAACGGGAAATCGGACTTGCTATCAATGAGCCACCAACTACAAAGGGATATACTCCTTCAGTTTTTTCATTTTTGCCGAAGTTATTAGAGCGGTCCGGTACATCTGAAAGGGGGAGTATTACAGGATTTTATAATATTCTAGTTGAAGCTGATGATATGAATGATCCTATTGCTGATACTGCGAGGTCTATTTTAGATGGTCATATTGTTTTATCACGGCAATTAGCTCATGCGAATCATTATCCTGCGATTGATGTGTTAGGAAGTATCAGTCGTGTGATGATTAACATTGTTGGTAATGAGCATATTGATGCGGCAAGGAAGATTAGGGAGGTTGTTGCAAATTACAAGGAAGCTGAAGATCTTATAAATATAGGGGCATATGTAAAAGGTACTAATGCAAATATAGATTTAGCAATTCAGAATATAGAAAATATCAAAACATTTTTAAAACAGAAGATAGAGGAGTCAAGGCGTTATCAAGATACAGTTAAAAGACTAATTGAAATTTCACATTATGAGACGACCCCTGAAAATAAACATTGAGATATTTTGCATAGTTGTCATTGTCTTAGTCTGTTCTTTGATAGAAATAGGGTGCATTGGAAAAAAAAACATAAGAAGGTATTTAATTGAAGCGGCACGCTATGAAGAAAGCAGTAAATACAAGAAGGCTATTGGAGTATACAGAAATGCTATTGACGAGTATCCGCGCCATGCAGTTTTATATCATCGATTAGGATATGTGTATCAATTATTAAATGATTTTTCTCATGCAGAAGAGTCCTACTTAAAAGCGATCGATAATGATAACTTTTTAATAGATTCATATGTTAATCTGAGTGCTCTTTATTTTAATGAAGGACTCATAAGGCGGGGTAGGAATATTCTTGAAGAAGCATTAAGAGTTAATCCAAGCGCCTATTATGTTCACTTAAATTTAGCACAGATTTTATATGTGAAAGGAGAGGTTAAAAAAGCTATTGAGCATTATCACATAGCACTCCAGCTTCGTAAAGATGATCCTGTGCCATGCTATAACCTTGGTGTTATATATTTTCAAGATAAAAGTTTTGGAAAAGCTATACAGTTTTTAGAGATGGCAATTGAACGTGATTCTTCATTTTGTAGCGCTTATGAACTTTTAGGCCTTATTTATGAGGAAAAAAATGATATTGAGAAGGCAGGTTGGTATTGGAAAAAGCGTGCTGATTACGGTAAAAAAAGCGATCCAATGACTCGTCTTGCAGCTCAGCATTATCGAATATTAATTCGGCAGTAAAGAATATTTTTTATATAAAATGAAAAAATTTAAATTTCGATTAAAGAAGGTATTAGAACATAAGGAAAGATTATACGATTTAGCACGTACCAGACATGCTGAGGCGGTTCAAGAACTCAGAAAAGAGGAGATGATACTTGAATCATTGCGCCGTGAATATAAAACATGCCTTTTTGAGCTTGCTGAGAAGACAAAAAAGATTTTCCGGGTTCGTGATCTGGGGCCTTACTATAGATATATGAGTTTTATTAAAAAAGAAATTGTTCGACAGTCTAAGGTTGTTTCTCAAGCGCTGAGGAAAGAAGAGGCTCTCAGAAAAGAATTAATGCAAGCTTCAAAAGAGAAAGAAATATTAAATAAATTAAAAGAGAAAAAATACAACGAATATCTGTACGCATTAAGGAAGGAAGAACAAAATTTCCTTGATGATATAACAGCATCTAAATATGCTCGGGGATTAAAAAATTAGGTAAGATAAATGAAATTAAGCAATAAGCGAGGAGGTATATTAACTGTTATTATCATCCTACTTTGGCTTATGTTATTTTTTGTTATTATGGTTGCCTTTTTTTCATATAAAGCCGGGTATTTAAGATTTGAAATTGGTTTGCAGGAGGGGGAAGAAAAAATAGTTGATTCAAATACAGTAGCTCGGTTAGAGAAGAAAGAAGAACTATTAAATGGGCGTGAGGAGAAATTAAAAGAAAGAGAGAAACAATTTCAGAATATAATAACTCAAATAAATATTGAAAAACAAAAAATTGAAAAGGAACAAAAAGAAGTCAGCGCTGATTTACAGAAAATATCATCATATTTTGAACAATTTTCCGAAGATAAGGAAAAAAGTTATAAGGATCTTGCAAGAGTGTATGAAGCAATGAAGCCAACTCAGGTAGCTGTTATTTTTAGTGAACTGGAAATACAAACGGTAGGTGAACTACTGAGAAGAATGAAAAAAAGGGCATCGGCTAAAATATTGGGTGAAATAGGTTCTCAAAATGCTAATAGAGCTGCTGAAATAAGTCGGTATATTCAAGGGGAAGATAAGAAAGAAGCTTTTATGAAAGCAGTACAATAGTATTTAAATTTTTGTATTTATTCTAACAAGTACGAATAGTATTAATAATTACATAAAAATGTTTAGAAAGTTATATATTATTTTTTTTATAGGTTTTTTATGTATCGGAATTATTATTAATAAGGTTTTTTCTGCTGATAGTAAAGAAAGTGACAGGGGAGGATATATTATTACATATCCTTCTATTGATTCAGAGGAATTTGTTGCTGAGGATAAAAAAAACGAAAACATGTATGATTCTTTTGATGCGACTAAGGGCACGGAATTGTTATTTAAGGATGAGGCTTTAAAAGATGAAAATTCTTTAGCTGTTAAAGACCAGATGATTGCCTCTTTGAAAAAGCGTTTAGAGATAAAGAGTAAGAAGATAAATATTTTAGAGAAGAGGTTAATACGGGTTACACAAAATTTAAAGGAAAGGGAAACTGAACTTTTTATGATGCAGCCACATAAGAAATCAGTGGTGTATGAAGTAAAACGAGGTGATAGTTTGTGGAAGATAGCTGCACGTAAGAGTACATATAGTAATCCATATATGTGGATTAAAATATATAATTCAAATATGACAAAAATACAGGACCCCAATTTAATATATCCGGGTCAGCTCTTTGACATACCAAAATAAGGATACAAATAACCGCTATAGAAAATGTGATGAGAATTTAGCGGTAATTTGGGTTGAAATAAATCATCTAGGGATAATAAAGGATTATGATGGGTTATAACGGATTATAGACCAGTCCCTTATAATCCTCATTTCCTCCTGTTATTTCTATTTAATATATAGATTTGCTCAGAACTTTTAAATTAAAAATTCTGAGGTTTCAAAAATATTTAAAAGAAAGGAGGTGAGGATAATGGATGAGACATTTCAAACACTCATGCCACTTGAGAATAGTGCATCTGTTTATTCGATTGTGTATCCTGGAGGGGTAACTTCAATCGAAGGGCAAGGAAGCTCTCAGGGTGAGGTTGATTTTCTTCAATTTTTACTTGCCCAGATGACTACAACATTAGATACAAATGACCAATCTGTATTTCAGGGGTTAATTCCCTTTCAACTTCCAGTTAATGCAGACCAAGAAGGCGGTAAAGGGGATTCACAAAATACAGGTGAAACAAACGCTGGTTCCTTTAACGGAACGATGCCAATCTTAAATTTTTTAGGTGAGCAGGGATATATTTTCCCCGGTTCCGAACTTTTGCAACAACAAGTACATAATGGGGAAAGTGAGGCGGCAGTAAATCTGTTTGAAGATAACTTGTTTGTTGGTCAGGGTAATAATTTGAGTTCTGAGAATAACCAGGTTGAGGATGTTACTTTTACCGCAAATGTATCTAATGCTTCCGTAGTAGAAAATACGGATGGTGAAGGAGCTCAGGATAATTTCTTTTCTAACGTATCTTCGAAGTTATCGTTTTCAGATGTTGCAACAATGGAGAATGAATCTGAAAAGATTGTTGATGGGAAGACGGTTGTACAAAATGAATCTTCATCTGATATAGGCATTTTGGTTGAAAACAAAATCAGAGGAAGTGGGGAATCTATAATTGAGTCAGTCCTGAATCATGCTGAAAATGAAATGATGGAAAGTGATAATCTGTCATTGAAACAAAGAGTAGATTTAAAGAATCTGGATTTTGTTCAGTTGATGAGGGAAGATTATTTTAGACAACCTGATGAAAATATTGTTCTTAACGGGTCCCATCAGGAGAGCGCTCAAATATTAGATTATATTCAGAATACAGAAGAAAATTTTAAAATGAATATAAATCTAATGGATTCCTATAGTACTTCATCTGATTTATTAAATGATGCAGCATTGCAACAAGGTGATAACTTAGAATCAAATTTTTCTTTCAATTATGAGCAATCTTCTTTTCACGATGCTAAAGATATGATTAATTCAAACGACTTAGGTGACTTAGAAGGGAGTGACAAGTCTCAACAGGTGCAGATGAGCGAAGACGATATTAAGTTTCAGTCTGCTCTTGAAGGGCGAATTCATCAGGCACAGGAAGCACAGTCAATTGCACAGCAAATTATTAAATTTGCTAGTTTGCGTTCAGGAGATAATTTTAGTGAAGTGAAAATAAGTCTTGAACCGGAATATTTAGGTAATCTGCGGTTGAATATAATGGTTGAAGATGATGCAGTTTTCGCTAAATTTATTGCTGATAACCAATATACGCGTGATCTTTTGTCTAATAATTTAGCTGTGCTGAAAGATTCCTTAGAGAGTAGTGGAATTAAGCTAGATGATATCGAAGTCTCTATGGAGGAAAGAAACGAAGGATTTGATTCTTTCCAATATAATAGTGATGCAACAGGTGATAATACATCAGAATCAGATGAGAAGTTTCAAAAACACTATAATAGTATTTATGAGTATGAGGAGATTCTTGAAAATAGCCAGATGAATATGCCATCAGTATCTAGTGTGACTGACGGGTACCATGTGAATTATTTGGCTTAGTGGTATATGTAGCAGAAATATGCTAAGAAAGGAGGTGAATATATGAGCATAACTCAAATTGATTCATCAGCTGCTAGTTTACCCGAAGTAGTCCAAGACGGTGCCAACAGTGAGATGGATAAGATGGCATTTCTTGAACTCTTAACTGTTCAGTTGGCTAATCAGGACCCATTGGATCCAATGGATAGTGATACTATGGTACAGCAACAAGTAATGTATGCAGAGCTTGAACAGTTAATGAATTTGAATGATACTATGAGCGAATTTGTCACTGCTCAGGAGGATACACTGCTCGGTATTGCAAGTGTTTTTAATACACTTGAGAGTGCAAGCTTCTTGGGAAAAGAGGTATCATTTTTTACCGATGAAGTTATTGTTAATGAGCAGGGTGAATATACGCCATTATTTTACGACCTGACACAAGATGCACTTGTTGGTTATACCGTAGAAGATGAAAACGGAAATACTATTAAGGTGGTTGGATCACAAGAGGTTGAAGCTGGCGATGGTATTTCTGTTGGCTGGGACGGTACTGATGCCAGTGGTAATCAGGTTCAGGCGGGTAACTACACTGTTACATTAAATGTATTGAACGGAAGTACTAATGAAGCTATGTCAGGAAAGACATATGGTAATGTGCGAGTTAGTGCTATAGATTTCCGTGAAGGAACACCTGTTCTAACGCTGATTGATGGACGTAAGATAAGTGTTTCAGAAATATTAGCATTAGTAGAACCATAGGAGAATGAATAAAATGGGAGAAAAAATTGCTTTTATTCCACAACAGCCCATACTTCCTATTTCTGAGCATGGAAAAATTAATAAACGAAAAAATATATCATCGGATGGTGGGAATAAAGATTATGTAGAATTTTCTGATGTTCTTAAAGAAAAGATAGATGAAGAAAACAAGATTACATTTTCCCATCATGCACAACAGCGTCTTAGAATGAGGAATATTCAATTGAGTTCGCAGCAGATGGAAAGAATTACCAATGCAATTGATAGGGCTGCTAATAAGGGTGCCCGAGATTCACTTCTTTTGGTAGATAATATTGCAACTGTGGTAAGTGTTGAAAATCGTACCGTTATAACAGTAGTTGAAGGAGATTCTTTAAAAGATAATGTTTTTACAAACATTGATAGTGCAGTTATAGCATAACGGTACAAGAGGCTGGACCTCTTAGGAGGAAGCCTCCTTTAGACTGCTGAATGATTGATGCAGTCTTATTTCAAGGATGAAAACAAATAACAAGGAGGTTTAAATATGAGTAGAGCGTTATATGCAGGTGTAACAGGGCTTCAGGCAAATGCCTTTAAGCTCGATGTGATCGGTAATAACGTTGCTAATCTTAATACAACCGGGTTTAAGGCAGATCGTGCTCTTTTTGGAGATTTATTATCTCAAACTATATCAGGTGGTACTGCAGCTATATCTGGTGGCACAGCAGGTATCAATCCAATGCAAATTGGTACTGGTGTAAAAATATTGGGTATTGATACTGATTTTACTCAAGGTGCATTTTTAACGACCGGAAGTGTGACAGATATAGCAATATCAGGTAGTGGTTTTTTTATTCTCAACAATGGAACTACAACTCAGTATACACGAGATGGTGCGTTTGCAATAGATAATGACGGCTCTTTGGTAAGTCCTTTTACAGGATTCCGTATTCAGGGATGGCAAGGTGTTGACGGAGTGATTACGACAACCGGTACTATTGGTGACATACAGATTCCTTTAGGTAGTTCAACAGTTGCCAATGCAACTTCATCTGTGACGTTAGTTGGTAATTTAGATTCATCAAGTACAACAGATGGTGTCGGTACTACCGCGTTTTCGGGAACTATGTATGCCGCTGGTGCAGTAGCTGATTCGAGTACACTCCTAACAGCTTTGGAAGATGACCTACTCGGAACAAATAGTTTGAATCTGGAGAACGGGGATTATTTAACGATTAGTGCATCAAAAGGATCCGGAGCAGTTACAACGCGCACCTTTACTGTTGGCACGACCGGAACTACGTTAGGTGATTTAGCAACATTTATGCAGCATGCTTATGGAATTATGACTGATAGTAACACTGCTGCAACTGAGGGTGTGACAATATCCGGAGGGCAGATAGCAATACAGGGAAATATTGGAACGGCAAATGCCATTACTGCTATTACCATCTCTGGGACTGATGCTGGTGGTGCACTAGTATTGGATAATTCGGTATTTAATCAATTTTTTGGAACAGACCCGATTAATGGTTTTTCTGAAACGGGTGCTGCAGCAGGGGAGTCATCATTTACACAAATACTTGCTTATGATTCACTAGGTGTTAGTCATGCAATTGATGTTATTTATGCCCGTGCTGATGCTGATCAGAATATATGGAGTTTTTTTGCGGTAGGTGATGATAATTTCCTAGCTGGCACACGCGGCACGGCAGTATTATCGACTGCAGGACAAATGCAGTTTACTTCAGAAGGTGCCGTACAGTCATTTACAGGAAACCAGATTTCTATGAACCTTCAGACTGGTGCAACAACGCCGCTTCAGATTACTGTTACAGGGGATGATATTACTCAGTTTGGAACATCGTCTGATATTAATTTGCAGACACAGGATGGTTTTCCTCCGGGTGTTCTTGAATCTTTTACTATAGCAGCAACTGGAGTTGTTACTGGAATTTTTTCAAACGGGTTGACCCAGGATGTTGCACAAATTGCTTTAGCAAAATTTACTAATGACGATGGATTGCTGAAAGTTGGAGATAATCTCTTCACACCCGGTACAAATTCGGGTACACCATCTGTAGGAACTCCTGGAACCGGTGGTCGTGGTGATCTCAGCAGTGGATTTTTGGAACAATCAAACGTTGATTTGGCTAAGCAGTTTAGTGATTTAATCATCACCCAGAGGGCGTATCAAGCGAGTGCAAGAACTATAACGGCAGCAGATGCCTTGTTGGCAGAAGCTGTTAATCTTGTATAATTAATTTTTTTAAATAGTTTTTGCATGTTCTTTTAAAGCGGGGCATGGTGAGAAGAAATTAACCGCACCATACCCCGCTTTATATTAAATGGAAAGGTTATAACGATGACTAGTTTTGATGTGAAGAAAAACTTTTATAAAGAGACATATGTTTTCTATTGTAATAGTATTTGTATGGATGGTGATTCATATAAGTATCATGGATTAGGCGGGTCAGAAAGTTCATTAATTTACATGGCACAAGAAATAGCACAGTGCGGGAAAAATGTAATTGTTTTTTGCAAAACCGAAAAGCCGGGATTTTATGATGGGGTTAGGTATGAACGATTGGAAAAATTTACATCTTATATTCAATTTAATATTATTGATGTGTTTATTTCCGTCAGGTCCGTGGATGTTTTCTTGAATTCAATCAAGGCTAGATTAAAGGTGCTTTGGTTACATGATGCAGCTGACCAGCCTCATTTAAGGTTTTTATGCGAGAGGAAAGTACAGGATAGTATAGATTATTATATAACAATTAGTGAGTGGCAGGCTCAAGGTCTTATAAAAAAGTTTGGAATTCCACGCGAGAGAATATTTTCTTCTAGGAATGGAATTAAGAAAAGCTATTATAAAATTTTAAGAGGTAGTCGCAGGAAACGGATTGTATATACATCAACCCCTTTTCGTGGACTAAAACTTTTATTAGAATTATTTCCCCATATACGTAAATGTGTTCCCGATGTTGAATTGTATGTATACTCCAGCATGGAGGTTTATGGCGTTTCTAGGGAAGAAGACCAAGATCGTTTTGGAGAGTTGTATAAGAGTTGTAATCAGCCGGGAATTAAGCTTGTGGGAACACTTCCTCAGAAACAGCTTGCCAGTGAACTTATGAAAGCAAAGGTTTTTGTTTATCCGAATATTTTTCCTGAGACATCATGCATTGCAGCATTAGAAGCACAGGCTGCAGGGCTTCCTGCTGTTGCATCTAAACTTGGTGCACTTAAAGAAACTGTAATCAACAAAAAAACAGGATATTTAATTGATGGTGAGGTAGACTCTGAAACGTTTAGGAAACAATTCGTTGATAATGTTGTAAAGTTATTGGAAGATGAAGAGCATTGGAGAATTTTAAGTGTTGCCTCGCGGGCAAGGGTTTTAAATGATTATTGCTGGAATTTTATTGCGCGTGAATGGATTTCATTTTTTGACTCCACTCAGCCAACCATTAGTTTATGTATGATTGCCAAAGATGAAGAAAAGTGGATAAAAAATTGTATAGAAAGTGTTAAGCCGATTGTTAATGAGATTATTGTAGTTGATACGGGGTCTACAGATGATACCAAAAAGGTTGCCGAATCTCTAGGAGCAAGAGTTTATGATTTTAAATGGTGCGATGATTTTTCTCAGGCACGAAATTTTTCTATTAGTAAAGCAAAATCTGATTGGATTTTGATACTTGATGCTGATGAGGTTATAGGAAACCGTGATTTAGAGAAAGTGCGGCAATTGATTAATGTTTCCGATATATATGCTTATCTTTTTTTCCAGAGGAGCTATTTGGATGATACGACGGTCGTAGGCTGGAAAGCTAACACTGGAGACTATCCGGAAGGAGAAGGATATAGCGGCTATTTTGATTCACCTCTTACCAGATTATTTAGAAACAATAATGGTTTTCGTTTTGAGGGGAAGGTTCATGAGTTGGTAGAATTTTCAATTTTAGGCCAAAAACGAAATATTATTAAAACTAATATACCTATACATCATTATGGGAAAGTTAAGTCCCAGGATCATCTAGCGGATAAAGGAGCCTTGTATTTAGAAATCGGTAAAATTAGAATTGAAGAAAACCCAACGGATCCTCGGGCTTATTATGATTTAGGGGCTCAATATTTTGAACTTAATCGTTTTTCTGAAGCAAAAGAATATTATAAAAAGGCAGTAAATTTAGATAAAAATTATTATCGTGCCTTATGCGATCTTGGCATGATATACGCAAAAGAAGGGAACTACGAAGAGGCTTTGCCTCTTCTTGAGAAAGTCAGGCTTATAAATCCCAATTATATTTCTAATTATGTTAGTTTGGGGATTGTATATAAATGTCTTGATAGAATAGATGATGCAATTGGAGTTCTTATGGAAGGACTTAAAGTAGATCCCCACAATGTGAATGCCTATAAAAATTTAGGGCTTATTTATTTTTCTCAAAATAGTAGTAAAGAAGCATTACAATGTTTTCGGAAAATGAAAAAACTGGATCCATCTATTAGTGTCAGTGGCGAGCATGCGGCAGCAAGTTATAAAGTAGGATTATCTTTGTTTGAAAATAAGGAGTTTATGAAGGCTAAAAAATATTTTGAAGAGGCTATAAAAGTATTACCGTCATATTCTTCTGCATATAATAACTTAGGAATTATTTATGTGAATAGCGGTGATTATTCAAAAGCAGAGGAGATTTTTAAGAAAGTTATCGAACTAACAGAAATGGATTCAAAATCTCATAAAGAATGTGCATCAGCATATGTTAATCTGGGATTCTTGTGTAATAATAAAGGGGAATTTAAGGAGGCATTAGATTATTTGGAGAAAGGATTAGAACTTGATACAACAAATCCAGAAATCTATAACCATATTGGTATTGCAAAATGCGGACTAGGATTATTATCTGATGGTATTAAATTTTTTGAGATGGCAATACGACTTCAGCCTGAACATAATGCAGCAAAAATTAATTTCAAACGTGTTAATGAGGTACTAATTCAGGAGAGAAATTATCAAGCTACGGCAAAAGCTAAAGAAAAATAGATTTTAAAAAAAATAAGTAAAATATGACAATTAAGCAGTTTACCATATTGGTTACTATTACGGCAGAGATTTTAATGAATGTAAATAAATACTTTAAACCATAATACGAAAGAGGCTTCGGAACTATAATCCTAACTCAAGGGGAAGGATATGGATTTAGCAACTATTAGCGGTGTTATTTTTGGTATTTCGGCTATTATTATTTCGATTTATCTTGGGGGAACATTATATGCTTTTATTGACATTCCTTCTATGTTTATAGTTTTTGGAGGAACTATAGCTTCTACATTAATTAATTTTCCGTTATCTGATGTTATAAGCGTTCTTGGAGTAGTTAAAAATGCGTTTCTTTATAAAGCTTTGCTTCCGACAGAGGAAATTAATAAGATAGTTAAATTTGCAGAAACAGCCCGACGTGAAGGTATATTAGCTTTAGAGACAGAATCAGAACGTCAGACAGATGAATTTTTGAAAAAAGGACTACAGCTTGCTGTAGACGGAACGGCGCCTGATTTAATTCGTAATATTCTAGAGACAGAATTATCATATTTAGAAGATCGTCATAAATTGGGACAGGGAATTTTTGAATCAATGGGATATTATTCACCTGCTTTTGGTATGATTGGGACATTAATAGGATTAATTAATATGCTAAAAAGTCTTGATGATCCAAGCAGTATCGGTGCAGGTATGTCTGTTGCATTAGTTACAACATTTTATGGAGCAGTATTGGCAAATTTAATATTATTACCAATTGCAGGAAAATTAAAAAACAGAACTGAAAGCGAATCATTGCTAAAAGAAATTATAACAGAAGGAATCATGAGTATTCAGTCAGGTGACAATCCCCGTGTCGTTGAGGAAAAATTAAAAGCATTTCTTTCTCCGAAGTTGCGCGTAGGTGTACGACGCAGGCATGGATAAAAATTTGTTTTTATCGAAATTTGTATTGGAAAAATAACTAAAAATAGATATAATTAAATCAAGACGCCGAAATAATTTATGGCGAAAAAAGAGAAGAAAGAATCATCGGCCAGAAGTACGCCTGCATGGATGGTAACTTTTGGTGATATGATGATGTTGCTTTTAACGTTTTTTGTGTTTATAGTTTCTTTCTCATCTATAAAAGAGGAAGAATTTAAAGAAGCTATAGGCTCTTTAAGAGGGGCGTTGGGAATAGTCGGACGACATGAATATCTTATTAGTTTAGGTAAGATTGTTATACCTGAGACTAAATTTGCTTTTATGTCAAGAAGGTTAAGGCAGACTACTGGTGAAATTACAAAAAAACTTAATTTTGTATCAGAGTATGAAAATGTTGAAATAAGATTTGATAATAGAGGAATTAATATTATTCTTCCTGCAAATATACTGTTTGACAAAGGAGATGATTTACTAAAGATCCAAGCCTTTCCTTTATTGCGAAAAGTTGGAGCTTTTTTATACGAGCTTAAAAAAGGGACATTCTTGATTGAGGGGCATACTGATAATTTACCTATTAGTACTGTCCGTTTTCCTTCAAACTGGCATCTTTCTTCAGCGCGTTCTATAAGCGTTGCGAATTATTTACACGAAAAATGCGGCATAGATAATCATAGATTATCTGTTTGTGGACGTGGGGAATATAACCCTATAGCGCCGAATGATACAGAAGAAAGTAGAGAGAAAAATAGGCGTGTTGTTATTATTGTTCAACCTGAGTCAGTATAAATGTCTTTAAGAAAGAAATTTTAATATTCTAAGAAAGGAGTTTAGTAATGGCAGATGGTGATAGAAGAAGAGATGATGAACCCCAGGATGAGGGCAATATAAAAGGGAAAGGTTTTAATTTGTGGCTATTTGTTTCTATTATGGGAGGTATGCTTATTGCTGCAATAATTGCATTTGTTATTGTATTTAAAATTTTAGTGGCTCCGTCATCATCTGATAAAGAGAAGGAAGTTGGCGAGGAAGTATATTTCGGAAAATTATTTTCTTTTGATGAAGCGATTATTGTAAATTTAGCTGAGACACAAGGACAAAGGTATTTAAAAGTCAGTGTTCAATATGAAGTCAGCGATCAAAAAGTTATTGAAGAATTAAAAGCACGGACTCCGCTTATGTTAGATTTATTAATTAACATTTTATCAAGTAAAACTATTGATGACGTTGCAAATACTGTTGGCCGCAATAGACTTCGACGGGAGATTATAGATAAGAGTAACGCAGAGCTTATATCGGGCAAAATAATCAATGTTTATTTTACCGAATTCGTGATTCAGTAAGGGAGGAGGTTTTAACGTGGACGAAGAAAAACAAGAAAGACAAGAGAAAACTCCAACACAGAAAGAGTCACAGAAGAGTGAGGATGTAACCCAAGAGAAGCCATCCAGTGAGGGGAAAAAAGAAGGTGAGGTAAAAAAAGCACATTTTTCAACACTTACCTCAGAACAGAAAGATAGTAAACCTATTAATATTAATTTCCTCATGGATATCTCTTTGGATCTTTCTATTGAGCTTGGAAGAGCTATATTGGATGTAAAGGATATTTTATCACTTCGTAAGGGATCTGTAGTTGAATTAAATAAACTAGCAGGTGACCCCGTTGACATTTATGTCAACAATAAATTCATTGCACGTGGTGAAGTTGTTGTTATTGATGACAACTTCGGTGTGAGAGTAACTGACATCCTTAGTCCTGCCGAGTTACTCAATAATCTTAAAAGTGACAGCGAAAAGCGATAGATTTTTTTTATTTTAACAATTCTCTTATGAATAATATGAAAAAAATACTTTTTTGTTTCTTTATTACTTTTTGTTTTTTTGTTTTTATATTATCTGAATTTGCATACACTGAAGATTCTGTAGGTAGTAATGGCCAGAGTGATTATCTTAAGTCAGCTCTTCAAGTTGAAAGAAGTGGTGATGGAACACTTACTGATTTAAAATTACCGAATGTTTTTGGAGTTATTATCAGGTTTCTTTTCTCTCTTTTAATTATTATAGGATTTATTTTTGGTGCGGCATTAGTTTACAAGAAATTTTTCGGGGGACAATATTTCATTGGTACGGATACCGGAGTGATAAAAGTATTAGCACAAAGGTATTTAGATCCTAAAAAGTCTCTTTATCTTGTTGAGGTCGGGCAAAAAATTTTAGTTATTGGTGCAAGTACTGATAATTTACAACTAATAAGTGAAATAACAGCTCCTGAGGAAATACGACATATTTATAAAATGGTAGAGACGAAATCCGATTTGTTTAAAAGCCGTGACTTCAAGAAAGTTCTCACAGGTTTTACAAAATTGGGTGAGCGGAATTCAGAAAAAAACAGCCTTAAAGAACAAAGCATGAATAGTTCTCTGGAAAACGACAATTCAGTTCAATCAAAGATTCAGAAGATTAAGCGATTAATTAATGAGAAATAAATTTTTATTATTAACAGTATTTTTTATAATAGGATTTATTATCTATCCACTGTGTGATTGTTATGCTCAAGATTTTGCCATACCTAAATTTAATTTTATTAGTCGGGCGGAGAATCCTGAGGAAGCTACTTTAACACTCCAATTGTTTTTTCTTTTTACTGTATTATCCTTTGCCCCGGCTATCTTTTTGTTAACAACATCATTTGCTCGGGTAATCATTGTTCTTTCTTTCTTAAAAAGGGCGGCAGGATTACAGGAACTCCCTGGACAGTTAATAGCCGGTCTGGCACTTTTTGTAACGGCAATGGTTATGATGCCTGTATGGAGTGAAATTAATCAGACAGCTTTACAACCTTATCTTGATAAGAATATTACACAAGCTGAAGCATTAAAGCGTGCAGGCAAACCTATTCGAACTTTTATGTTGAAGCAGACTCGTGAAAAAGATATTGCATTATTTGTTCATTTCTCGAAAATGAGTAAGCCTGAATCTCCGGATAAGGTACCATTTTATATATTGGCGCCGTCTTTTCTAATTAGCGAGATGAAGACGGCGTTTATATACGGTTTTTTAATATATATACCTTTTTTGATAGTTGATCTAACCGTTGCATCTGTTTTACTTGCTATGGGCATGATGGTGTTGCCACCTATTATCATTTCTGTGCCTTTTAAAATTATTTTGTTCATATTAGTAGATGGGTGGTATTTAGTCTTGCGTTCGTTAGTGGGAAGCTTTAATTGAATTTTTCTTCAGATACGTCCAAATAAATACATTAGGAAAGAAGAGGTGGTATTTTTATGACGGTCCAATTAGTCATTGATATTGGACAACTTGCATTGATAACGTTTCTGAAAATAGCGGGGCCTATATTAATTGCTAGTATGATTATGGGTATTGTAGTCAGCTTGTTTCAGTCGATGACACAAATTAATGAAATGTCTTTGACTTTTGTTCCTAAAATAATTACCGTTTTAGTTACTACGGTTATTTTTTTACCATGGATTGTTACAATCCTTACTAAATTTACTCGGGAGATGTTGTTCATAATACCGGGATCTATTCGGATGTAATTATGGCAGATTTTTTAACTTTTAGTTTAGCAAGTATTTTCATATTTAGTTTAGTTTTAATTAGGATTATGGGATTGTCAATTGTTTCTCCAGTTTTCGGCGGCGAGCAGGTTCCAATACAAATACGTGTTTTGCTTGCATTGAGTATTGCTTTTGTGTTTTTCCCTTCCTTAGCCCTAAAGACGGCAAGTTTGCCGCGGAGTCCTATCGAGTATTTTATAATTGTGGTAAAAGAGCTTTGTATAGGGCTTTTAATAGGTTTTTTAGTAACAGCCGTTTTTTATGGTTTCCAGTTAGGAGGGCGTTATATATCAATTCATATGGGGCTGGCTCTTTCAAGAATACTCGATCCTTTCAGTAATGTTCAAACTACCGTTATTGGTCAGATGTTAGGGTTAATTACATTGACTGTTTTTTTAATTATTAACGGCCACCATTTGATTTTAAGGGCTTTGTACGCCAGTTTTGTTAAGATACCGCCCCTAAGTGCTGTATTTCATCCCAATATTTTTGAGCATTCAATCAAAGTATTTAATATTGTTATTACAACATCTCTTAAAATTGCTGTGCCTACAATGGCAGCTTTGTTTGCTATTAATTTAATTTTTGGTTTTATTGCACGTCTCGTTCCCAGAATGAATGTTTTTATACTTTCATTACCTGCAAAGATTGGGGTTGGGGTTATTATTTTTTTAGTAACAATACCGGCTATACTTTTACTTTTTTCTGATGTGGTGGAAGACGTATTTAGAAATGTATATATAATAATAAATGCCTTTTAAGAAATATTTAGGAAGGAAATAGATGCCTGAAGAGAATGAGTTAGGGCAAGAAAAGACAGAAAAGGCAACTCCGCGTAGGCGTCAGAAAACGCGCCAGAAAGGTTCAGTTGCCCGTTCAAAAGAAATAAACTCCGCAGTAATGCTTTTTTTTGGGCTCTGCGTACTTGCTTTATATGGTCCGTATCTTATACACCAAATTGTAGGATTGTTGAGGGACCATTTTATCCGTTTTCCTGAAATTGAAATTACAACCTCAACGTTGCCTGCTTTTGCGGTTCAAAAACTTTTGTTTGTTTTTAAACTGCTTGTTCCTGTATTTTTTGTATTTGTTGTTGTGGGCGTTGTATCGAATCTTGCTCAGTTCGGATGGCTTTTTACGACCCAGACAATTTTTCGGGGGTTAAAAAATTTCAGTCTGAATCCGGTTAAAATGGTAAAAAAAATATTTAGTCTTAATAGCTTGGTTCAGACCGCTATTAATATTGCAAAGCTCATTATTTTAGTTGTTGTTGCCTACCAGACTTTAAAAGGTGAAATAGTTAAATTTCCGTCTTTAGTCAGCATTCCGCTTAATGAGTCTTTGTTTTATATGTCAATTATGCTTTTTAAGCTTGCTCTGAAAATTATTGTATTATTGCTGATATTAGGGATTATTGATTTCGTTTGGCAAAAGTACAAGCATGAAAAAAGTATGAAAATGACAAAGCAAGAGGTTAAGGAAGAACTCAAGATGATTGAGGGGGATCCTAAAATCAGAAAACAAATTAAAAGTGTACAGATGAGAATGATGGTTTCAACTATGATAAGGAATGTTCCTGAAGCCGATGTTGTGATTACAAACCCTTTTCATATAGCAGTTGCCGTTAAATATGAACCTAAAATCATGGCTGCACCCACTGTTGTTGCAAAAGGTGCCCGTTTGATAGCAGAGAGGATTAAAGAAGCTGCTCGTTGGGCATCTATTCCTATTATTGAAAATAAACCATTAGCTCAGACATTGTATAAAACAATAGATGTTGGGGAGGAAATTCCGCCGAAACTATATCAAGCCATTGCAGAAATACTTGCTTATGTTTATAAGTTAAATAAGGATAGAGGGCGGCGCTTTGCAACCGTATAAATATTTTTAAAGTGATTTATTTTTTATTAAATTAATTTTATAAATAAGGTTCTTTTCAAAAAGAGGAAATAAAAGGAATTATGGCTCAGGCAAGAACACTTGGAGCTGAAAATAGGGGAGATTTACTACAGGTAATTGCACGTCGCAGTGAAATTATTATTTCTATTGCGGTAGCAGCAATTATTGTTGTTATGATAGTCCCTATTCCTTTTATATTGCTTGATCTTTTAATGACTTTTTCTATTTCTCTGTCATTAGTAATCCTCATGGCAACGATTTATTTGCAAAATCCTCTAGAGCTTTCGGTTTTTCCGGCACTACTTTTGGTATCTACCCTGTTTCGTCTTTCATTAAACGTAGCTTCGACACGATTAATATTGCTTCATGGAGATCAATTTGGAGGCAAACTCATTAAGGCTTTCGGAGAGTTTGTTCTTGGAGGAAATTATGTAGTCGGAATCGTCATATTTATAATCATTTTTATTGTACAAATTAGAGTTATAACTGCAGGCTCTGGAAGAATAGCGGAAGTAGCTGCCAGATTTACTTTAGATGCAATGCCAGGAAAACAGCTGGCTATAGATGCTGATCTTAATAACGGACTTATTGATGAACGTGAAGCCACTAGAAAACGCGAAGAGCTTGCTAGACAGGCCGATTTTTTTGGGGCTATGGACGGTGCTTCGAAATTTGTCCGGGGAGATGTAACCGCGGGTATTTTCATTACCTTTATTAATATCATTGGAGGCCTTTTTATAGGCATTGTTCAATTAGGAATTCCTTGGCAGAAAGCGGCAAATATTTATACAATTCTTACGGTTGGTGACGGGTTGATTGCCCAAATACCGTCAATTATTATTTCTATCTCTGCTGGTTTGATTGTAACCCGTGCGGCAGCGGAAGAGAATCTTGGGTATGATCTTACGAAGCAGTTATTTTATCGTCCCAAAGGACTGCTTATTGCTGCTATTGTCCTTTTCGCTTTAGCATTTTTAGGCCTTCCAACTCTTCCATTTTTGATTTTAGCAAGCTTAATTTTTGTCGCTTATTTCTTCCTTAACCGGGATATGAAACAAGAGTCTGAAAAGGAGGTTGAGGAAGAAGCTCCCAGTGAAGAGAAACTGCCTACGCCTGAGAATGTTGAGGAATATTTGCAGGAAGATCCGATGGAGCTGGAGATTGGTTACGGACTTATTTCTCTGGTTGATACTGCTCAGGGAGGTAATTTGCTTGACCGTGTAACTCTTATACGTAAACAATGTGCGCTTGATATTGGTTTGGTTGTCCCTCCGATACGTATTCGTGATAATATGAAATTAAAACCCAGTGAGTATTCGATTAAGATAAAAGGAGTAGAAGTCGTTAGAGGGGAGTTGATGGTAGATCATCTTTTGGCAATGAATGCTGGTTTAGCAGAGGGTAATATACCAGGCATTCCAACAAAAGAACCTGCTTTCGGTATGCCGGCTGTTTGGATTAAAGAAGCAGTGAAAGCTCGGGCAGAAAATCTAGGTTATACGGTTGTTGACCCTATATCGGTCTTAGCGACTCATTTAACGGAAGTAATAAAGAAGTATTCTTATGAAATTCTTTCTCGACAGGAGGTAAAAAATATTTTAGACAGTGTTAGGAAACGCACACCCGCTGTGGTTGAAGATGTTGTACCTAATATTGTTAATATAGGAGAAATACAAAAGGTGCTTAAAAATCTTCTTAAAGAGCGCGTTCCTATAAAAAATATGACTTCAATTTTAGAAACTTTGGCCGAGTATGCGCCTTATACAAAAGAGGCTGATATATTAACTGAATATGTACGACATTCTCTTTCACGTATAATTTCACGCCAGTATTTAACAGGAGAGGGGAAAATAAAAGTTTTGACACTTGATCCAAGGCTGGAGGAATTTTTAGCTGCATCTATTAAGAAGACTGAATATACTTCATATCTAGCAATTGAACCTAAAAAAGCTCAGACGATTTATACAACTGTACTGAAAGAGGTAGAAAAAGTTGTTACCATGGGAGAACAGCCGATTATACTGTGTTCACCACAAGTTAGGGGACATCTTAAGAAATTTACTGAACGTCAAATCCCTAATTTAGTTGTTTTATCATATAATGAAATTGCGCCCGAAATCGAACTTGAATCACAAGGAGTAATAGCCACGGTATGAAAGTTAAAAAGTATGAAGCACCTACAATGAAGGAAGCCCTAGAGGCAGTAAAGAAAGAGTTGGGTCAGGATGCGGTTATTTTGCATACGAAAACCATCAAAAAAAATGATTTTTTTGGACTATGGGGAAAAGAAATGGTAGAAGTTACTGCTTCCCGTGATATTAATATTATGGAAAAGCCTTTTTCTAATACCGGTAATTTAATACGTTATTATAAAAAAGCATTAGAAGAAGAAAGTAAGGAAGCAGACGGGCATACAAAATTAGATTTAAAGCTTTTACACAGTGATTTAAATGAAGTCAAGTCGCTTGTTCTTTCATTGTTAAAACGTTCGAAAAATACAGAACTTTCAGAGCTTAGTGATGAACTCCTTGAAGCCTACCTAATGCTTATTGAGCAGGAAGTGTCAGAGGAACTTTCAAAAGAAATAATACACAAAATACATAATGAATTAAAGGGTGAAGAGGCTAATGATAAGGAGTATATCAGAAAGTGTCTTATGAACTCTATCAGAGGGATGATTTATACTGTTGAGCCTATCACATTTTCTAAAGAGGAATTGAAAAAAGTTGCATTGGTTGGTCCAACGGGGGTCGGAAAGACTACGACAATTGCAAAATTAGCAGCTGATTTTGCGCTCCGTCAGGGTAAGAGCGTTGCTTTGATTACTATCGATACCTATCGTATTGCTGCAGTAGAACAGTTACGAACCTATGCTGATATTATTAATGTGCCTTTAGAAGTTGTGCTTACTCCTAATGAAATTAAGTGTGCGATTGAGAAGCATAAAGATCGTGATTTGATTTTAATTGATACAGCGGGCCGAAGCCAAAAGAATGCTATGCAAATGTTGGAATTGAGAAGTTTTATTGAAGAAATAAAACCTGATGAGACCCATTTGGTTTTATCTACAACCTCAAATTATAAAAATATGACAGATATCATTGAACGGTTTAAGATGCTTTCGATTAATAAAGTCATTTTTACAAAGTTAGACGAAGCGGTAACTTTTGGGCTTATTTTAAATGTTATGAATAAACTTAATAAGTCACTGTCATATGTTACGATGGGTCAGAATGTTCCTGATGATATCGCAGTAACTGATCCGGGCATGCTTGCAAAATTAATTGTTGAAGGTGATAAGTAGTAGTTTTAAGTAAATGAATTTTAAAAGAAATAGGAGTTAATTAATGCATATAGATCAAGCTACTCGATTGAGGGAAATGGCGCTTAAAGCTAAGAAAACTACATTGAGTCCGGTTTATTCCCGTGCTGATTCTCATGCCAAGATTTATGCGGTTGCCAGTGGTAAAGGCGGAGTAGGAAAAACAAATCTTTCTGTTAATCTTGCTATAGCATTAGCTAAAAAGGGAAAAAAAGTTACTTTAGTAGATTTGGATCTGGGACTCGCAAATGTTGATATATTACTTGATTTGACTTCTCCTTATACACTTGAGCATCTTATTTTTGGTTATAAGACGGTTGAGGAAATAATTGTTGAAGGACCCGAGGGGATTAAAATAGTACCTGGAGGTTCAGGTCTACCCAATTTAACAGATTTAAGTGAAACACAACGTCAGCTTTTTTTAGAAAGTTTTTATATGCTAGCCAGGAGTAATGATTATCTTATTTTTGATACAGCCGCAGGCATTTCTAATAATGTTATTAAATTTGTTTTGGCAGCGGATGAGGTTATCGTTATTACTACAGAGGAACCAACGTCAATAACAGATGCATATGCTTTAATGAAAGTTATCAGCATACACAACAAAGAATGTAAAATTAATTTTGTCCTCAATATGGTTAAAGGCCGGCTTGAGGCGAGGCAGACTTTTAATAGGATAAGAACAGTAGTCAAACAATTTCTAGGTATAGAGATTTACGATTGTGGGTATATTGTTTCTGATTCATGCGTCAGTGATGCCATTATGCGGCGTAAGCCGTTTATAACTTTATACCCTTTTTCATCTGCTTCTAAGTCATTAAAAGATGTTGCAAAGGCATTACTTGAGAAGGGTGAGAAGCATCAAGGCGTAAAACGTAGTTTTATTCAGAAAATGTCACAGTTGTTCGGGCATTAGTGTTGAGAGTAGTTTTATATAATCAACGGAGATATAGTTAGTATGTTTTTTTTAAACGAGCGTTTAATTGCTGCTTTTTTATCAATAGTAGCTTTTTGTGTTTCTTTCTTCGCAAGTTTATACTTTAAAATTTCTTTACAGGCAGCCCTTATGAGAAGTCTAATATGTGCTTTCATATTTCTTTTCATAGGAATATATTTTGGCAAGGTTATAAAGAATTTGATTATTGAGGCATTTGTTACTCAAAAAAAGTTAAAAGAAGGAGAAAATCAAGAGGGTCAATCCTCTGGTAAGAATACTGAAGGACAAGGGGATAAGGGAACATCAAAGATTTAATTAAACGTCGATGAATATTTATAGAAATAAAGACTTTTTAATAGTGAGATAATACTGCGGCGACAATTATAAAAAAGGAGAAAAAATCTCATGAGAGAAGATGTTAAGTTATGGCGCAAGCATAAGAAGTATAAAACGCAGGCTTTACGTGAAGAAATTATCAAGAAGTATCTTTATTTGGTTAAATATGTTGCGGGACGTGTTGCTATTGGACTTCCACCTAATATTGAAATGGGAGATTTAGTCAGTTACGGTATACTCGGCCTGTTTGATGCTATTGGAAAATTTGACGTTGAACAAGGAAACAAATTTGAAACTTATGCAGTGACAAGAATACGCGGCGCAATTATGGATGAACTCAGAAAACTTGATTGGGCTCCAAGACTTTTGCGCAAAAGAGCAAAGGAATTAGAGCGTAAATGCAGGGAACTAGAGGAAAAACTTGGGCGTGTTGCTACTGATGAAGAATTAGCCCAGGCTTTGAACGTTAGTGTGGATGATTTAAATAGTATTTATAGTGAGTTGAATTCGACAACTTTTTTATCATTAGATGAAATGTGGCAAAATGATGATGGTAATAAGCCTATTAGTCGCCTGCAAACAATAGAAGATTCGCTTATTTCAAATCAACTTAAATATCTTCAGAGAAATGAAGCAAGAGAGATCATAGTACAAACTTTAAATGAATTTCCTGAGAAAGAAAAATTAGTTATGATTCTTTATTATTATGAAAATTTGACTCTTAAGGAAATTGGGCAGGTGCTTAATGTATCAGAGTCACGTATTTGCCAGATTCACACAAAAGTAATTTTACGGCTGCGGAGTATGTTAAAGAAAAAATTAGGAGATATTGTTCTAGAGGCATAAGACGCGAATTTTCGCGCAAGAAGGCGCAGATGGTCGCATATGTTCATTTGCTGGGATATGCGTTAGATTTGCGTTAATTTGAGTCAGAAAAATTAAATAAAATGGATGCGATTCGTGTTGTTGATGTATGGCAGGTAATTTTACAAGAACCTCGTGTTGCGGCAAAAGAAGCAAATCTTTTGCTTCAGGCTCAGTTGGAGCAAGACATGGTGCGTGAGCAGCTAGAGCAAGGAAATAGACTTATTCAACAAAGCGTAGAGCGATTACAAAATACAGAGCGACAACGCCGAATCATTGGGAAGAAAGAAGGCAGAGCTTCTACTGGTGCAAAACGTTTAATACCCAAGAAAAGGAAGAAAAAAGAAAAAAGGGAAGTTGGCAGGGAGAAAAATATAATCGGTAATGGCCATATTGATATACGAATATAAATAGCGAGGTATTATGAATATTTATTTTTTTCTTATTATGATCGGAATTAATTTTTTCTTTTTACTTATTGTTTCAATGATTATACTTTATTTTCTTAAGAAGACTGAAACCACTTCGCGTAATGATGTCCTCAGTTTATTAAAAAATGAGCAAGAAAAGCTACACGACGTACTGAATGAATTATCCAACGTTGCTACTGTAGTCTATAGTGATATTGAAAATAAGGAAGAAAATCTTAGGAAACTATTAGATGAGGCAAATGAGAAGATTGAAGCATTAAATAATAATGTTTCAAAAGGTCCTTCAGGTGGTAAAAATTCCCGCATTCGGAAGCGAAGAAAGACAGGAGAGGAAAATGTAAAAAATGATGCCTCTTACAAGATAAACAGTATTGAAAACAAAAAAATCTTCGAATTGGCGGATAAGGGATTTAATATTCTTGATATTTCCAAGATAGTTAATAAACAAAAAGGTGAAGTTGAGTTGATATTAAATTTGAGAAAAGTTCGAGAGGGACAATATGTCGAGAGATAATAAAAAGGTTAAGATATTATTATCCAGCCAAAGGATGCAAGAATTATTTAAGTATTTTAGAGTTGGCGATCGTACTATTGTAACTGTCGAGAAAAGACTTGGTAGAGGTAAATATATAATAGAATTAAGAGGTGTCAAACTTATTGCAATTTTTGATGGTGTCCTTGAGAGGAATAAAAAACTTTATGCAGTTTTTCATTCATTATCACCCCAGGTTGTTCTTAAGTTGACATCACCCGCTGATTTCATATCGACAAAATGTAAACTTTTGAAAGATCGAGTATCCTCAGTTAGTGATTTTGTTTCAATTCAGCCTTTCATAGCTGATGTAATGCAGAATATATTTATACTTATTGACAGATATAAGGCATTTTTACCATCGTCAAAAAAGAAAGAATCTTTAAATCTTATTCACGAGCAGATGGAAAAACAGGTAATAAATTTAAATCATACATTAAGCGAAGATATCAATATTCAGGATATTTTAAAGAATATTATATCCCCTGAAGAATCATTAAATCAGTGTCTTCAGGTTTTACGAGATCGTTCTAATGAAACATCATCATCCGTTTTCGCACAGAGGCTTGATGCATTTTTTGAATTGAAGCAGGAATTTGAGGATTTAATGTTGCATTTTTTATTAGTTCAGGAAATTAATAAAATGGATATAAAGAAAAAAGGATACAGGTATTATCAAATTCCTGTATATTTTGAAAATCGATACGGAACGGTTGAAGTATTTATTAAACGCAGCAAAGCTATTAATGTTTATGATGCCGATGTATGGTTTCATCATATTGGTGTGGATTATCTTAAAATTAGCATAAATAAAAATAAAAAAATAATAGGCATTAAGAAGATACACGATGTAAGAAATAAAGGCCGAATCAGGAAATTTGTATTTTTTTTACGTGGCAGACTAAAAGAGTTGGAATGGTTTATAAACGAAGATGAACATGTTTTTAACCGAGCAAACGGGCATTCACCGCTTCTTTATAAACCTGTTGTTTTTGATATTAAAATGCCGCAGCATTTTACCATGGTTGCATAAACAGCACAAAGTGTTGTGCATTTTCAGTTTTTATTTATCGTTGATTTTTTTAATATATTATGATATAGTTTACATATACTTGGATGTACTAGAATATATATACGTAACTAATTGCAAATATAGAAGATAAAGAAAATTTTATTATTTGATTCTGAACACTAAAGTTTGCATATCTTTAGTCGATAATCCTTGTGCAAGGAAACATAAAAAAAGAGAGGTGAAGAGATGTCAATAAGTCAGATTCAACCAGATGGAGGTGTAAACCCTCTCAAAGATCAACAAGTCAATGAGGCATCAAAGGGAATTAAATCGGGAAGCCAAGTAGAAAAGGCGAAAGAGGGAACTGATACGGTGGAGCTCTCCGAAGAAGCAAAATTATTGCAGCAGGTAAGTAAATTTAAAAAAGAATTAGAAAATATTCCCGAGCCTAATGAAGGAAGAATTAACGAACTTAAGGAAGCTATTGCAAACCGAACGCTATTAAATGAAGAAGTAATCAATGAAACTGCCGAGCGTTTGGCGGATCAATTACTTGCTTAAACGACCTCATGGGTTGAGATAAGTAACGTTATTAACCAAAAACAAAAGTGGGGATAAGAAGGGCGGAAGTTAAAACTTCCGCCCTTCTTGCTTTTATATCCCTAAAGAGGGAAATCCCGCTTCTGATACTTTCTCATATCAAGTGGGAGTAACTTAAAGGTGTGGGGGATCAACTGTTTTTCTTATTCAACCCGCAAAGGTCTATCCAACGCTTAATGGGGGTAAGTTTCATGAAATACTTCCATATGAGTTCACTTCGGTAGTTTTCAATCATAAGAATAGTAATGCCCTGATCTATGGCAAGATATTTACGAGCGAACCACCTTCGGTCAAGATTGAAGGCATCTTTAAATCCGTATTGTCCGTAAAGTTTTTCTTTTTGTGTATTGTATAAATGATTAAGTGCTGAAATAGATTTCTCAGGTGTAAAAACAATTGAACTAATTGAACCATAAGGGGCGATTGTCCCGTCATTGTATGCTCTGCCTGGTTTTGCCCCGTATGCCTTATATCCCGATGGACCGAGGCAGGCAGTTAGGCCCCAATAGTTATTTTCGTATGTGATATATTTTGAAGATAAATTTTTACAGAAGTTTTTATTAGCTAAGGTGGCATAAGTCGAATTTTCGAAATAATTAATATCCATGTCATATAGTTTTCTAAAGTCGATAAAAGCATGCGAGAATTGATATGTAAACAGTGAACCTGTGAAAGAATAAACTATTCTTTTATCATTATTATATTCTTCAAAACGGTTCCATTCATTCCATAAATGAGGTGGAATGGGATGGGTAGGAGACCCAATGGCCAAAGCCTGAAGTATGAGATGTTCACTATATGTATCCCAGTAATAGGGAAGGAACCCACTCTCGGGCTTATAGCCGTGAGATATGAGGCTAGAGTTATTCAGCATCCAATCCCATTGAACATTTTCATATAGCTTTTTTGCTGTGGTTTCGATAGGTGTTCCTTTAAAATAATCTCCTACAAGAAGAACACCTGCCATAAGCAGGGCTGTATCGATTGAAGAGACTTCCGAACCCCATACTCTTTTTCCTGTTTTTGGATCGATAAAATGATAGAAAAAACCATTTTTCCCATGAGCTTTATTTTTTAAGGAATTTAAGACGGTTTTTGCTCTTTCATATGCATTTTGTTTTGTAATCCAGTTGTTTTCGGTTGCGATGGTAAGTGATGCAAGGTAGAATCCTACGGCTGCAATCGAGCATGGAGATCCTATTGCTGAGGAGTCGCAGGTCAGACCTGTTTCCTCCGGTGTAAAGTCGAGAAAGTATTTAAAAGAATCTTTTTGAATTTTTGCAAGCAGGACTTCGTCAGTCTCGATCTCGGAAAAAATTATCTCCGTGGAAAAGAGAAAAAGGATAAGGAGAATACCTAAGGTGATTTTAAACAATTTTGTATGCATCTGTCGTCGTATAACGTTCAAGTTCAAGTTCAATATCGTTTTTATAACGAGTAAGATCCTCTGTTGAGACATTGTGTTTTGCAAGATCCTTGTATATATTTTTAATTAGCACCTTAATCTTTGAGATTGAATAATCAAGGCTCCCAATCATTGAGTTAAGATAAGGCAGAATTTCTTGAGCTTCATCTGTTCGTCTGAGATGAACCCGTAAAGCAAGGTTTCCGTTTTTGATTTCTTTGAATGTTTCCTGAAAGCGAAAAAGTGGTCCTGCAATTTTATGCGTAAGAAATATTGTTCCTAGTGCAATAAATAAGAATAAAAGTATTGCTTTTATGGCGAGTTCCTTATTATTTTTTTTAAGGATTTCTTGCAGTATCTCTTTTTCTCTTATGCTCAAAAGATCAATTTCTCGAAATTTTGAAAGACGGGATACGGCTTTGTTTTCATTACCAATACGGGCTTGTTCATAGTCGTGTAATTGTGAAGCCATTTGGAGTCTGTTTTTTAAACTTTGCCTGGAAAATTCGTTAACCGCAAGGTTCCAAATACCCAATGTAAGGCATAATGAAGAAGTGAAACTCACAATTGTAAGGGTGATAAAGATATAAATGGAATAACGAAGCTGTATTTTATTATTTATGAGATATCTCTTTCTTCTATGAGGGGTTGCGCACATATTATAACCTCCTGATTTTTGTAGTTAAAAATATAATAAGAAACTTGTATGTTAATTAATTTTAATTATAATCTACTAATTGCCAGAGTGTCAATTATATTAAAAATATACGGGCTTGACGCCGGGAGTACAATAACTTGATATGAATAAAAAAGGATTAGTTCTGATATCGGGCGGGTTAGACAGTGCCGTTGCATTGGGAGTAACAATGCGGCAGAAAATTGAGCTTGAGGCAGTAAGTTATTTTTCTGCATTTTCAGATGGGATTAAAGAAGGGACTATGGGCTACTGGGCACGAAAGACAGCTGAGCACTTTAATGTTAAATCCCATTTTATGTTTCTAAGGGAAGAATTTATCGATATGATAAGGAGTCCTATTTATGGATATGGAATTGGATTAAATCCTTGTATTGATTGTAAAATTTTAATGCTAAAAAAATCCAAAGAATTAATGAAAAAGGTTGGAGCGTCGTTCCTGATAACCGGTGAAGTGTTGGGTGAGAGACCTATGAGCCAGAACAGAAGATCAATAGAGCTTATTGAGAAAAAGGCTGATCTTCAAGGTCTAATTGTACGCCCGCTTTCCGGAAAATATTTTCCTCCGACCAAACCTGAGAAGAGTGGTATTATAGATAGGGAGAAATTACTTGATATACAGGGAAGAGGCCGCCAGCGGCAAATTGAACTTGCCTCAAGATTTGGCATTGCCTCATATCCACAGCCTGCAGGCGGATGTATTTTAACCGATAAAAATTTTACAAAGAGAGTTAATGATTTATTTAAGTACGGTTATTCTTCTTTGAGACAGATTATATCATTGAGATACGGGCGCCACTTTAGGTTATCTGGTGGTGCCAAGGTCGTTATTGGAAGGGATGAAGAGGAAAATAATATGATTCTTAGATTGTCTGATGATAAAGACACTATTTTTACCCTGACACATGTGCCGGGGCCTTTGCTTATCTTAAGCGGTGAAGATACTGATGAAAACATATTAAAGGCGGCCTCTCTTGTTAAGTATTTTTCAAAAGAGCGGAATAAAAATAAGACAGAAGTAACCTATTATAAAAGGGTTAAAGGAGAAGGAAGAAAGATTATGGCCGGTAAAATTTCCCCCGAGCATGTTTCTAGTCTGCAGATAGTGTGAAGTAAATTGAAATAATTATTATGAATAATAAAAAGGATAATTTTGATGTAATTGTAGTAGGTGCCGGTCATGCGGGCGTTGAAGCGGCGTTAGCTTCCGCGCGTATGGGATGCTCAACCGCACTTGTTACTCTCCGTAAAGATACTATTGGTTTTCTTTCATGTAATCCTGCGGTCGGCGGAATCGGAAAGGGTCAGCTTGTTAAAGAAATTGACGCCTTAGGTGGTGAGATGGCAAGGATAACTGATTATGCCGGCATTCAGTTTCGGATACTTAATGCATCAAAAGGTCCAGCTGTCCGCTCATCACGTGCGCAAGTAGACAGAGACCTTTATATTGAATATACTCAAAAAGTCATTAATAATGAAAAAAACCTTACGGTAATAGAAGGGGCTGTCATAAAGCTGCTTTGTAAAAATAATGTAATTTATGGAGTAGGACTTGCATCCGGCAAGGATATATTTGGTAAAACAGTTATTATCTCACCGGGTACGTTTCTTAACGGGCGTATTTATGTGGGATTAAATAATTTTCCTGGCGGGCGTATTGGCGAGAAAGCTGTCTCGGAATTATCAACATCATTAAAAGAACTTGGATTATCTATACTACGTTTTAAAACAGGAACCTGTGCCAGACTAGATAAGCGTTCGATTGACTTTTCACAATTAAGGCCCCAATTCGGCGATGAAAATCCTATCCCATTTTCTTTTACTACAAAAAATATTAGCCGCGAGCAGGTCCCTTGTTATGTTACATATACTAATCCAACTACTCATAATATTATCCGTTCAGGTCTTGATAGATCACCGTTATATACGGGTGTCATAACAGGAACAGGCGTTAGGTATTGTCCTTCGATTGAAGATAAGATAGTGCGTTTTGCCGACAGGGAACGTCACCAAATATTCCTTGAGCCTGAAGGATTAAACAGAATAGAAATTTACCCAAACGGCATATCGACCAGTCTTCCCGAGGATGTTCAAATTGCAATGATTCATTCAATTAAAGGACTTGAGGGGGCAAAACCCGTTTGTTTAGGATACGGAATAGAACATGATGTAGTTGAACCTACCCAGCTTTATCCAACTCTTGAGACAAAGCAAGTGAAGAATTTTTATTGTGCAGGTCAGATTAACGGCACAACCGGGTATGAAGAGGCAGGTGCACAGGGTTTAATAGCCGGGATAAATGCGGCCCTAAGAGTAAAGGGTAAAGATGAGCTTATCCTTAATCGCTCCATAAGTTATATTGGTGTTCTTATTGATGATTTGGTTACTAAAGGAACAGCAGAGCCCTATCGGATGTTTACCTCAAGAGTCGAGTACCGTCTCCTTTTACGCGAAGATAATGCTGACCTAAGATTAAGTGAGATTGGTTATTCTGTTGGTTTGTTAGGCGAGGAGCGGTATCTTGAGGTAGTGGGAAAAAGAGAAAAAATAGATGAGACCATTAAACTATTTAGAAAAAAGCGTATTAAAGCGTCTGATGAGATAAATGAAAAACTTGCGGAGAAAAATATTTCACCACTCAAAACATCTATTACTGTAGAAGAGTTATTACGCAGACCAGGTGTTACCCTCGATTTCATAAGGACTTTAACAGACATTAGTATGGATGAAGAGCCTGAGGTCTTATCCCAGGTACAAATACAAACTAAGTATGCCGGTTATATTGAACGACAGTCAAAAGATGTGAAAAGATTTCAGGATTTGGAACGAATTCTAATTCCTAATGATATTGAATACCAATTTTTATCCGGTCTTTCGCGTGAGATTCAGGAAAAATTAACTAAAATAAGGCCCGTATCCCTTGGACAGGCAAGTCGTATTTCCGGAGTGACCCCGGCAGCAATAATGCTGTTGATGGTTCATTTGAAGAAACTTCAGGGGGCGAAAAGACCACAGACCGGAGACCGAAGACAATAGACCATTAAAGCGGACTATTGATAACAATTAGGAAATTTTTGATATTGTTTGCATATATGATTTATAGTCTGTTGTGTTGTCTTTTGTCTGTGGTCTGTAGTCTTTGGTCTTTAGTCTTTAATTTATTTACAAATTGTGAGTTACGAAAATGCAAGATCGATACTATCGTTTTTCTAAATATTTAAGAGAACGATTTAGTTGCCGCGTTAAGAAAATAAGTATTGATGCAGGATTTTCATGTCCGAACCGTGACGGTAAGCTGAGTACCGGCGGGTGCATATATTGTGACAATCGAGGCTTTAGTATGAATAGCCGGGTCGAGCCTAGACCTCTTCAGGTACAGATTTCCGATGGAATTAAAGGATCAAAAAGAAGTGGAAAAGCTGAAAAATTTATAATTTATTTTCAGGCCTATACAAATACCTATGCGCCTACGCAAATTCTAAGACAAAAATATGATACCATAAAGCAGTTTGATGATGTGGTAGCCATTGCAATTGGCACACGGCCCGATTGTGTTAATAAAGAGATACTTGAGTTAATTAACTCTTACAGTGATGAATATGAAGTATGGATAGAATACGGCCTTCAATCTATTCACGATAAAACTTTGAAGATAATTAACCGCGGCCATTCATTTAAAGATTTTCTTAATGCTGTTAGTCTAACACGTTTATATCCAAAAATAAAAATATGTGTTCATGTAATCATAGGTCTTCCGGGTGAGACGAAAGAAGATATGATTATGACTGCTAGAATTATAGCAGATTTAAATATGGAGGGGGTTAAAATTCATCCTTTACATGTAATTAAGGGAACAAAACTTGAAGAAATGTTCAATAACGGTTCTTTTAAGCCCCTTGAAATCAATGAATATATCAACCTTGTAGCCTCTTTTATAGAAAATCTTGCGCCAAGTACTGTTATTCAGCGTATTAGCGCAGATTGCCCGCCTGATTTACTCATTGCCCCGAAATGGCTGCATGAGAAGGTAAAGGTGTTAAAATCAATTGATGATTACCTTGAAAAAAGTGGGATTTTTCAAGGGAAACAGTACCATCCACAATCATAATCATATACTACGGATTGAGTTAAAATTTTAAGTTATATAAAATTAAAATTTATTAGCTTTATAATTAATTATATAACTTTAACTAATTAATATATTAATTAAAAGATGATTTTGAATAAATTAAAATAAAGTTGTAAGTCATTTTAGTATAAAGTCTTATAAATATTTGTCATGCCTTGAAAATATATGTTGAACGTGTTATATTTTATTGTAAGCAAATAACTTACATGAAAATTGATAGCCGGGTTATTTATACTTCCTGAGGTGCAGGTTGTATAGATAACCCGTTTTTTATTTGAGCACATAACTTATGGAGCACGAAGTGCGACATAAGTTATAAGGGCGAAAATAATCCGCCAAAGCCTGCTACGTCGAGATGCAAAATATAGGCGACGGCGGATACGGAACGCTGATTAATGCGGATCTAAACGCAGATATACGCTAAATTAAAGACAAGATAAAATTATGTATAACACACACACACAATACGGCAGAGGGTTAAAAGTTATAGCAACGGTCACTGTGTGTGTTTTCACATGGACTACTGCTGCGCTGGCTGATCCAAGCAGTGTTTACAAAATCAACGTGCCAGAAGCACACGGGAAAGTTAAACAGCGTTATAAAGGAACTTCAAATAAGACAATCATTCATGTACAAGATGCACATTTAAGTTCAGAAGCACAGTTTAATCTGGCAAGGATTATTTGTGCGCTTATCCCGGAGCTTCGCACGCAGAGTAATACTGCTCTAGACGCAGATAAACGCAGATTGAATTCCGAAGAGCATCCGCGTAATTCCGCTTCTAAGGATCCAGGGATGGATAATAAAAATCTGCGAGAATCTGCGTCAAAAGGTAGGACGCCTTTTGTAGGGATAGAAGGCGCAATCGGCGAATACGACCTTAAGGAACTACGTGACTATCCAGTTCAAGAGGCTAAGGAGATAGTCGGCCGTGATTTTGTTAAGGACGGTAAATTTATTGGTGCTGAACTCGCTTCGATTATAGCTAAAGATGATTTTATTATTTATGGCCTTGAAGATCGCGAGCTTTTTACTAAAGACTTTAAGGCATTTTATAAAGCACATGCAAAATTATCAGAACTAGAAGAGCAGATTGAAATCCTAGAAGGGCAGCTGAACCTTCTCAAAGAAGCAAACTACAACCAATCTCTAAAAGAATTTGATGTTGAAGCATCTTGTTATGAAACTAATGAAAGTTATTTTGTCGATTATTTGAGTATTCTCTATGAAAAGATCATCGAATTAAATATTGATCTTTATGACTATGTTTCATTGCTTCAATTTAAAGAAGTATTCCTGATCGAGAGTATGATTTCTTGGGAAGGGATTGATAAAGAAATAGAAGAGTTTGTAGAAAGCATGAAGCAAGCCCCTTCACAAAAAGTTTCTGATTGTTACTCAAATTATAAATCTGGCAAGATTAATCAAAAAGAGATCATTTGCGTTTTAAATAACATTGCTGCAGAACGTGGAATCCGATTCGAACCTCATTCAAACATAGCGAAGGCTCTGGAGTTCTGGCATAAGAATGAAGCTATTGATATGAATGAAATACTGCGAGATATTCTAGCTGTCAATCATGAAATTCGGCTACGTCTTGCAGTAAGTGCGGATGAAAGATCGGTTATAGAGCTCTGGCGTACACTTACTAAATTAAAAACTCTCCTAGCACTAAAAGCACTCAAGGATGATGTGGAAGAGTTTAGGACTAATCGGAAAGAATATTCGATGGAGAAAATACAGGGAAAGATCAATGATCTGTTGCGAGTTGCGAGTTACGAGTTACGAGTTGATGAATCTAAAACCCGTAATCCTTCGACAAGCTCAGGATCCCGAGCAAAGTCGAGGGGCCTGCAACCCCCAACCCCCAACATGGACGAAGTATTAGCACTTGTCGATCAATTCTACTCCCTTGCTGATCAGCGTGATATAGTTATGCTTGATAATTTGATTGCAAAAATGGATATGGAAGGACAAGACCTTGGTGTTCTCGTTGCGGGAGGATATCATTCTAACGGTCTCATTCGTATGATGAAAGAACGTGACATTTCATTCGTGACTATCACCCCGAAGATTGACAGTACGATAGAGGACGTTGCATTTATGGACCGCATGATGGGTAAAGTCGTTTCCTTTGATCCGATGTTTACCAGTCATTTTCAATTCAGCAGGATTCAAGGTTCGGTTCTTGGATTGAAAGGACTTGGCATTTTTAATGATACGGAAATTGATAATATAATACGCGATGCGAACACTCAATTAAACGGTGCGGCAATCTTATTAGAAGACATTAACAAAAAAGCTGATGAGCTGAAGAAGAAAGAAGAATATGTGCCGTTGGCAGAAGCACTGGAACAGATTGCAAAAGAGCTTAATGAAAATAAATTTGTTGAAACGTTTATGCAAAAAAGAGGTATCACCAATTTCACCAACGAAAATGCCCGGGAATTCATGAATGAACTACGGCGAATCGTGGGGGAGAAAGTTGCTGTAGAAGGTCTTGTTGCAGATTATCTTAAAAACATGCAAGACCGATTTCTTGAACAATTAGGGCTGATAAAAACTGGGACTCTAATTAGTGACATAAAAGAAGAGGAAGCTGGATACAATGAAGATATCAAGGGGGCATATGATGCTAAGAATATTGGGAAAGTTAGGGATGTATACGATCGAATAGAGGAGAGAATACTGAGATGGGCAGGTGCCTTTACGACCGTTTCACTTGAGGGGCTTACTAGTATTGATAATGATGTTCAGCTTATTCATGATGATACTATAGATGACTTTGCCAAGGCCGTTGAAGTTGACGGAGAATGGGTTATCAAAGTTAATACAAAAAGATTAGAGCAGTTTTTACAAAATATACAGGATCCAGCGCACAAAAACTATGCTTTACAGATGATTCTCGGGCATGAGCTCGCGGAAGTACGTGCGCAGCAAGATGCGCGTAGCCGGGGAGAGGAGAAAATGAATCCAGCAGATTCTCACGCCGTAGGCTTATTTATTGAAGATGAGATACATGAACGATCATCTGTGGCAGATAAGCAATCTATTTATACAAAAATACTGATTGCACAGGCGGAGATACTGTATCAAGCCGGCTATCTTATTGAAGCTGAACAGACAGTGCTCGGATTATTTGGCGAAGATGCAAGCGGATATTATCAAGACCGAAAGGAAATGAGATTAGACGATGGCCGAATACTGCGTCTGGAATTTGAAGATTTATTATTACTTGCCCAATGTACTATTGATAGCTATTTATTCTATGTACTTTGTACGAGGCCGTTTTTAATCTTGCCTTTCAGGGATTACCCTCAGCAAATGGCACGGATGGGTGAATTTATAACGGACTATTTTTATATTGCTGAAAGACAGTCGGAAGAAAGAGGAGCATACAGCTATGAAATCAATTCAGCAGCTTTTCTTTCATCTGAAATGGTCGATGAAAAGGTGGTTACTCTTTTTGCTCGTATTGCAGCTTTGTATGATGGAGTACGTAAAAGATCCGGTGAAAGAAGCTTTAATTCAATTATCATGTATCTTGCAACCATAGTTAACGGGAATAAAGAATCGCATATTCTAGATGATGCTCAGGCTTTAGCGTTTATATTAGAACATGAGGATGAACTAGTTGCACTTGGCCCGGAGATTATGAGACTCTATATAAATTATAGTTATCGTTATCATTCTAAAGTGAGTACAAAGTATGAAAGGCCTGAAGATTATAGCAATTATTTTTTTACCCGTGAAGTTCTTGAACGTCTGCAAGGTTTCAATGGTGATGTAGCCTCAACTGAAAATTATCTTCGCTTTATGAGCATGAGTAAAAGTAGCGAGCAAATTTTTCAAGAAGAAGGGTTATTCGACCAATTTAGGCATCACATGAGTCTCGAGAACCAAACTGCTTTTACAAAATACCTCTTAGCCCAAATTAACCAGTTATCTGGTACCAGGATTGCTGGTGTCAGTGCAGATATCATGAGAACATTTTTAAATGAGAAAGTTATGCAATTATATGAATTGCATGGTTCTCTCTTAAATCCGGTGCTCAAACTGATCCTTCATTTTCCCCATGAGTGGAATACTTATTGTGGAGATGTTTTTATGACAAAGTATCAGCGTATTGCAGCATTGGGTATTGGTTCGGAATACGTTGATGCTTTGATCGCTCTGCAGAGCAATAAAGCAGAATTGATGAGTGATGATGTCGTGAATGCTATTGCTGCTGTGGGTACGAGCGATGTACAGGCGGCTAAAGACTTTCTGTTATTAGCAGGAAAGTCTCGTAAATACCGTATCGAAAAAAAGGAAGGAAGGGATACATATATTCCGACGAGTGAGACATTTATTCCCGAACTGATAAGTTCTCCTTTTCTAACTGCTTTTACTCGTCTTGCGCCTGAGGTTAGACAAAAGTATGTGTATCATGCTGTAGTTGTGAATCAGGATAACCGTGATTTGTTTTTTTCTTTCGAAACCGCAGAAGTTGCGGCTGTTTTTCATAATGCAAATCTCATTAGCCTTCTCGCAAAAAGATGTGAAGATAAAAGTTTTATTACAATACTTTTAGAATCTCCTTTAAGAAATAGGCTTATTAAAGCTTTTTCAGAATCTGGCAGTGACCAGCATACGATCCTCGAGTATGCTGAACCTAATATGTTGTCTTCTGATACTAGCTTTTCACTGGTAAACAAAATTAACCGCAAAATCAGCAACAAAGAATTGCGTGAAGATCTTATCGAAGCGATTTTAAAAAATTCTGATTTTGCGGCGTATTTAGACGATGAACAAAATTTTAACCTTTTAATGTCATGCATCGGCTTCTCTGTGAATTTTGCTCAAGGCTATATACAGTTATTCAGTAGTATGAGTCTGAATGAGTTAATGGTTTTTGGTGCCTTTTATAATAATGTGTTGCGTAGCGAGCAGGAAGCATTTGCGCTTGAAGTTATGAACTTAGTAAGAGATGACCTTGATTTGATTGACACACTAGATATGACACGATTAGGGTTGCTTTATAAATTATCACCTTATGTGGCACAGAAGTATATGATGGCAGTAGGCCGCAATCCTAGACTCTTACAATCTAATGAAATTTACGAAAAAGTAGTTGCGCTCATTTCGGGAGACTTAATTAATGGCATTACTCTGTCTCAATATGGTGATTTACCACGTAATTATAGCCGTGCATATAGGCATAGGTTAGCGTATGTTCAACAGGACGAAAATGAACGGCCGTATGGATATCAATTAGCTAAGTTTTTAATTGATATATCACTCGATTCCAATAGTAATTATGTCCATTTTGTACAGGCGGAAGATTCCTTGCGTAAAATACACCCACAGATTCTTGATAATCTTGCTGGTTCGTTTCAGAAGTACAATAAGGATGAAGGACGCTCAGAATTTGAGTCGTGGGATGAGAATACAGCTGTTCATGAATCAGTATTGCGCGTTCTGGGAACTCTCACGTCAGTTAATTTGAGCAAATTTATTCTTTCTGCTATAAATAGTTACAGTTCGCAAGAAGATACTACTTCAGTTAAAGAGCTCATGGATATGTTCTCGAATGAGAATGAGTTGTCCACTCTACAGTCACTCTCTGATGGGCTTATTAAGGCAATAACAACATGGAAGCGTACTGGAAAGAAAGAAAAAGGTGGCTGGCGTACGGTTTATTCTCTATACCAGCTTATTTCAGGCGCAGAGATAAGAAGGCTATTTAATAGTTCGCTGCACGAAGAGTGTCTTCAGAGCTTGTTTAGTATTAATACTGCCCACACAAAAAAACGCGATGCTGAACGGTCAAATCAAGAGGACGCATTAATCGACAAATTATTTAGTGAGACATTTATCACACAGCTTGAAAAGGTACAGTCCCAATTTGGAGGTGCAATCGTAAATATGATTCTAGATATGATTTCAAATAATCCCAACTCTATAGATACATATTTAAACGAACAATATGTTTCTAATCTTATAGCAAATGTTGACCTTATTTTTGGCTCAGAAAATCAATCTGAGTTTGTTACTAATAAGTCCCAAGCATTAATGGCTGTATTAAATAATGATCCGCATACGTTGCGTACTTATATGGACATGTTTACAGAGATACTTGGGTCGGATTCATTAGCGAGTTTTTTAAAGAAAGGTAATTATAGTGCCATAAGAAGATGGATTTCATTATTTAATGTCCACAATACAACGCCCGAAGCATTTGAGGAATTTCAGTCTTTACTAAAAAGACAGATGGGAGAGATAGCCCCTGAGAAACGAGGGGAATACTTAACTATGTTAAGTAATGTTGCGCGTAGTAAATTTTTTCTTTCGACATTAAAACTTACTGGTAAAGAAATTAAGACATGGTTGTCTAATTTAAGGACTCTTTCAGAGATTTTTGGTTTATTTCAAACACTGACAAATTACGGCATAGACTCTCAAGCTGCTGAGCGTTTTTGCGTTGAAATCTTAAGATCAGGAAGAAGAAATTATGTGTATGCGTTACGCAGTTTTTCTGAATTTATCAACTCGAGAACGCAATCACTTATTAAAAACGATCTCAAGCAACGTCTCAAAGCCATACAAAAAATTACGGATTATAATAATAAAAAAGTTGCTGAGCAAGAACTTAATACATTAGGCGAAGCGTTTACCATGATTACGAAACATATCAGCAACATAATTACTATAGCTGATTTTACGACACAAACAAAAGAGGGTAAGAAGGTACTAAAAGCAATAGTCGAAACATTCGGATCGCTTGGTACTGTTGGGTCAAAATTAAGTAACAGTTCACTATCTCCGCAAGTGAAAGAAGTCTTAGAATCATTAATCATCAAAATCAACGGGATTTTACAGCTTGAATTTGATTATGTTACTACACCTCAGCAGATGGCTGATGTTGAGACCGAGTTTATGCGCCGGATGCTCAATCAAATTACAGAAGCTGAGACAGATATTCTTCCTGATGAGATTCTTAAAAATAAAGAATGGACAGAAAAGTTGACCCAGATG
>CAZLCT010000004.1:0-50343 GCA_964558015.1 uncultured bacterium
GCTAAAGACGAGGCGTTGCCTCCTATTGCAATTGGGGGCAAATTTGATACATCAGATAATACCCGGGTTGATATTACAGATGAATCGGACGCACATTATAAATTTATTAAAATGCGTAAACCTATTATGACATCAGGTGATTCTTTTGAATGTAATGTAGTTTTTGGCGAGCGGCAGTTATACACTTTTGAGAGGAGCCAGATAGGGCAGGAAAAACTCAGATTTTGGATAAGGAGGAGCCGCAATACCATTCTCTGGAACTCGAGGGAGTTGACCAAGGAAATGGGGCTTTATAGTTCATATTGCGCTAATGATAATACATGGAACGACTGCATTCATCATGCAAGCCGCAAATGTATAAAAATATCGGATACTCAAATGAATATATTAATAAAATGGTATCAATTCCCTATGGAACAATGGTGGTACTTAAATTTTGTATCACCTAATTCCTTGATTTGGCAGGCAAAGACTAAGGTGTTTGAGGAATTCTCTTTTAAGAAGGAACAATTTAATATTATGCTTCCTGAATCATATAAATACTGGATTTTGGAAGATAAGAAAAATAAGTTTCCCGATGTCTTTAACAAAGATTACGGCGGAGATTGGCAATGCCTGGCTGAGGTAAGTGATTTCTCAAGGTCGATTACTGTTACGGGTGATGATAATAATACGGATATTGCTGATGTGGAAGCAAAATTTGAGGTAGATAAAAATGATTTTATTGGTAAAATTATTAACTCTGATGATACTTTTAAAGCGAGACTTTTACAGTGCTTTCGCGGTGGTGAAATAGTTATGAAGCCGGGAGAGTATGATTATTTTAAGGTTTTTATTACAATGAATGAAAAGGGGTAGAATGAGATGAAAATAATGCTTGTAAATATGCCTTGGATAAAGGATGGGAAATTGGGGATTCGGGCGGGATCCCGTTGGCCACATATAAGAGATGATGTTGAGAGTAATTATCTCCCGTTTCCTTTCTTTTTAGCATATAGCACGAGTTTACTTGAGGCTCACGGGTTTACGGTAAAATTAGTTGATGCTATATGCAGTCAAATGTCTAATGAGGAATTTATAAATGCTGTTAATGAATTCTCACCTGACCTCCTTGTGGCCGAGACTTCAACATTATCCCTTGAAGATGACATGGCTTTTCTTGGGCAATTCGGGGAGAATTATAAAATAGTTTTATGCGGGCCGGATATTAACATACAACATCCTCAGTTTCTTAAAGATCATTCTTTTGTTGATTTTGTCATTAAAGGGGAATATGAATTTACTTTGCTGGATTTAGCCGAACACTTAGAGACAAAATCAAGACTCAGCGAGGTTCTTGGAATTAATTATAGAGAAAACGATACTATTTTTATCAATCCTCCGCGTCCTCTGGGGGATATTAATTCCATGCCGTGGCCCAGAAGAAGGGGCCTCCAGATGGAGCGTTACATTGATTCTCCTGGTGCTATGCCCTTTCCTACTGTACAAATGTTAGCCTCACGCGGATGTCCTTATGAATGCATGTTCTGCTTGTGGCCTCAGGTTATGTACGGAGGACGAAATTTCAGGGTTCGGGATCCAAAGGATGTTTTAAATGAAATGGAAGCTATGGTTCGCGACTTTCATTTTAAATCGGTTTATTTTGATGATGATACATTCGGGCTTGATAAAAAGTGGACACATGAATTTGCGGACCAGCTCATTGAGCGTAACCGCCAGGGCCGCATTAATGTGCCGTGGGCTATGATGACACGACCGGATGCGGTTGATGAAGAGATATTGCGTAAGTTAAAACGCTCTGGGCTTTGGGCGGTTAAATACGGGATTGAATCCGGCAATCAGATGTTAGTAAATAATATAAGAAAAAATTTAGATTTGAATAATGCAAAACGTATTGTGAAACTGACACACGCACTGGGAATTAAAACACATCTGACATTTACATTTGGCCTTCCCGGAGAATCCAAAGAGACTGTAAATCAGACCATAAAAACAGCTTTAGAGCTGGACCCGTTTACCGTTCAGTTTTCCATTACTACCCCCTTTCCGGGGACTAAATATTTTGATATTGTCTCCCGTAACGGAAATCTGCTTTCGAAAGACTGGAACGATTACGACGGAAACACAAAAAGCGTTATACATACAGATTCTCTAACAGCCGAGGATTTAGTGCGGGCGCGCCGTAAGGCATGCCGCCTATGGAGCAGGCATTTTGCCTTGAGGCGGGTTCGTATAAGAATAAAAAAGTATTTACCGGTAAAAAAAGGAGTACATCGCATGAAGAAGAAAAACATTTTTTACTTAGCTTACCTTTTTTTTATAACAGTTATCTATTATTCATATTTAGCATATGTAAGAACACTGCGAAATGCGAAAATTTAATGGAGGGGAAGGCGCATTATGAAAATATTATTAGTGCATCCACATGACATATTTGACCCGCATGAACCCTGGACTATACGGATTGAAAGTATCGCACGGGAGTTTGTCCGGATGGGGCATGAAGTAAAATTAATTCATTTTATTTATGAGACGTCTGTTGAAAAGCATACACGCCATCCATATGGATTTGAAATTGTTTCCCTGAAGCGGCGAGGCGGATTAGGGCTTTTTAAGTATAATTTTAAAGAAATCATTCGCGAGATAAAATGGGCTGACATAGTGCATTTTCAGAAATGTTTCCACTACGTGAGTCTTCCTGTTATATGCGGGTGCCTCTTATGTTCCAAGCCGGTACATTATGACTGGGATGATTTTGAAGAGGCGATTTACTTATCCTCGGCCCATCCTCCTAATTGGATGGTTCATTTTTTCTTAAGAACGTTTGAACGTATGCTTCCACGTATGGTCAATACGGTTTCGGTCTCAAGCAACGAGATAAAGAATATGTGTCTTTCTTTGGGTGTACCGGCTGATAGAATCTTTGATGCGCCTGTTGGTGCGGATCTTAAGACATTCGGCGATCATATTGACGGCGAGCACATACGCAAGCGCTATAATCCACCGGGCAAGCTTGTTCTTTATTTAGGACAACTTAACGGCGCTCAGTATACAAACCTTTTCATCGAAGCTGTAAGCCTTTTAAAAAAGAAAAGTCCTGATACCCGTTATCTTATTATTGGTTCGGGAAGCAAATTTAATCAGTTAAAAAAAATGACTCAGCAGCTGGGAGTGGATGAGGTTATACGTTTTGTCGGTGCTGTACGGCATGAACTTGTACCTAAATATTTAGCTGCAGGGGATATTACGGTTGCGTGTTTCGAAGACAATGAGATAACCCGTTGTAAGAGCCCGCTTAAGGTTGTTGAGTATTTAGCTGCGGGCAAGGCAATCGTTGCAAGCGCAGTGGGTGAGGTAAAGACAATGTTAGACGGATGCGGCGTGCTGGTAAAACCCGGTAGTGCACGCGCTTTAGCTGAAGGTTTGCTATCTATACTTAAAGATGATGAGAAGATAGGGGAACTCAGCACTTTGGCGCGTAAGCGTTCTGAAGAGAAATATAATTGGCATGTAGTGGCAAAAAATTTACTTTGTGCATATGAGGTTTCTTTAGGAGAAAGAAGATTTAATCCTGATTTTTTAACTGAGAGAGAAAATAATGAAGCACCTCTTAAGGAGAAATTACAGGAAGAAGTTGCAGTATGAAAGATAAGAACGGTAAATATAAACGAATAAAAAATGCTTTATTGGAGACCTTAGGCGTTTTTGACGGACTTTATGCCTATAAAGGGCCGCGGTGTGCTCAGATTGATTTAACAAACCGCTGTAATAATAATTGCATAGGATGTTGGTGTAATTCACCGCTTCTTGAGGAACGGCTTTTGCCTAGCAGAATTACCGATCAGACTTTGCCCAAGAAACTTGTGATATCTTTATTGGATGAATTAAGCGATATGGGTACGGAAGAGATTTATTTTGCTGGCGGGGGAGAGCCTTTTATGCATCCTGATGCCATGGAAATTTTCTCATATGCAAAGCAGAAAGGTTTCCACGTATCGATTAATACTAATTTTACTTTAGTTGATAAGACTAAAGCACAACGTCTTGTTGATGAAGGGGTAGACCATATGATCATCAGTATCTGGGCCGGGACACCGGCTGTCTATTCACGGACTCATCCTAATAAGACAGAAGAGACATTTGTGAAAATAAAAGAAGTGCTTACATTTTTAAACCAATATAAGGAGAGTAAGGGTTCACCTCCTGTTATAAAAGTATATAATGTGGTCTTTAATTTAAATTATGAAGATTTCGAGAATATGATTGATTTTGTTATTGATACAGATTCTGAAGCGGTTGAGTTTACCCTCATTGATACAATCCCGGGAAAAACAGATAAATTGTTGTTGTCGAAAGATCAAGTTAGTGTTTTATATGAGACCGCAAAACGAGTTAAGGCCAGGAAAGATGAGCGGGTATGGTTGGGTAATTATGATAATTTCCTCCGCAGGCTTTCAAGTTCATGTCAGGATAAGGGGGAGTACGACCGCGATGTTTTGAATAAAGTGCCTTGTTATGCAGGATGGGCATTTATACGGATTATTGCAAGCGGCGACGTTAATTCGTGCCTGAAGTCGCATAGAATTCCGATTGGAAATTTACATAAACAATCGTTTCGTTCCCTATGGAATAATTCGCGGCAGAGAGAATTTAGAAAAAGAACGCGATTTTTTAGACAGGATGACCCTTATTTCCGTTTCATAGGCAATGATACCAATGCAACCGTGGGATGCTTCAGGAGCTGTGATAATATCGGCCATTCACTCCTAGTGCAGAAAAACTTAGAAAGATTAAACGGATGGCAAAAGAGGATATTAAAAACAGCGGCCGTCGTTAGCAGAACGGGGCGGTCGTTATGCTCGAGAGGTTAGGATGATAAATGTAGCGAAGATACAGAAGGAAAATATTAATACAGACATTATGACGCCGGAATTTTGTTGTTTTGGTATTGTTGATGAATGTATGTTCCGCTGTAAAATGTGTTTTAAATGGCAGGAAGACCGCCAGGTTAAAGAAAGACGGGTCCCCTCTTTTGATGAGTGGAAGAGGGCGGTCTTATCGCTTAAGAAGATTATTCCTCATCCCGAGAAGTTTGTTATTAATTTCGGCGGAGGCGAAGCACTACTTAGGGACGATGTGCTTGATCTGGTATCTTTTGCTTCGAGGGAAGGTTTTATTACAAACATTGCTTCAAACGGCTGGTTGATCGATGATAATCTGGCGCGTCGTATTTCAAAGACGGGTCTTAGAACGATTAATTTGTCCTTAGACAGCCTGGATGAGCGGGTGCATGATGATTTACGCGGCACTTTAGGTGCAACAAAGCGTGTTCTTCGTGCCATAGATTATCTGCGCAGATACTCAGAAAAGTTAGAGATAGGAATTTGTACTGTTATATATGATAAAAACCTTAATGATATTCTGCCGCTCGTCAAATGGGTTGAGGGAAATGAAAAGGTGAATTGGATTGTTTTTATGGCGGCAATGCAGCCTAATAATACGCCGTTTGATGAAAGGTGGTATGAACACGAGTTCCGTTATTTATGGCCCCAGCGCACCAAAAAAGTCCTTTGGCTTCTTAATTATATTAAGTGGCTTAAATGGTGGGGGTGGAAAATTCAGAATCCATATTATCAACTGGACGCGTTTAAAAAATATTATGCGAGACCGGATCGGTTTGTTAAAAATTCTTCATGCAATATGGACCGAGCCGTCCACATCAGTGCCACGGGCGATGTATTTTTATGCTTCAGGTGGGAGCGGATAGGCAATATTGCAACCGATGATATTGCCGAGCTGTGGAATTCCCAGCGGGCCGCTTCGGCCAGAGAAAATATCAGGCAATGTAAAGATAATTGCCATTTTCTTCTTAATTGTTTTTTTGAAAAAGATTATCCATTTACCGTTATAAAAAAAAATTTAAAAAAAGGATGAGAAAATGAATACTGATACAAAGATTTTAGGGAATGGGGAGAAAAAAATAGAGGTGAGAAAGCCCGGTTTTTGCTGTTTGGGTATTGTTGATACCTGTATGCTGCGTTGTAAAATGTGCGAGAAATGGAAAGAAGATTTATATGCACATGGCCTTACTATGCCTACGTTTGATCAGTATAAGATTTTCCTGAGGCAGCTTCGTGAGATTGTTGATGAGGGATTTGAGATTGATATTGGCGGCGGAGAGGCGCTGATGAGGCCTGATGTACTAGACCTTGTCACGTTCGCAAATGATTTAGGCTTTAAGATGACGATTGCCTCAAACGGGTGGCTCATTAATAAGGAAATGGCAAAAAGGATTGTTGACAGCGGACTTTTCAGCATAGTCCTTTCGCTTGATAGTTTAAATCCTGAAATTCATGATGAGATGCGCGGAGTTAAAGGTGTGCACGCGCAGGTATTGAGGGCAATTGATTATCTTCGTAGTTATTCTAAAGATATCCATATAGGACTTTGCTCGATTATTATGGAAAAAACTTTAGACAGCGTTCTTCCACTTGAAGAATGGTCTAATAGTATGCGTGATAAAATCAACTCTATTCTTTTTATGGCTGTTATGCAGCCGAATAATACTGTAAAGCAGGATGAATGGTTTGATAATGATTACGATAATATTTGGCCTAAGGATACGCAGAAAGCTGTTGCGATTGTTGAGGAATTGATTAGGCGCCGTAAAGAAGGCCACTGGATAGGTGACTCGGTCGAACAACTTGAGGCATTTAAAATGTATTTTCAGTACCCTCAAAAGTTTGTAAAAAGTTCACCGTGCAACCTTGATTGTGCGGTTCACGTCAGTGCGGTCGGTGATATTTTTATGTGTTATCGTTGGGCAAAACTGGGAAACATAAAAGAGGGAGCCGATATACGAAAAATTTGGTTTTCGGAAGAAGCCGAAAAGGTGAGGGAAAATATACGAAAGTGCGGCGATAACTGCCATTATCTGCTTAATTGTTTTTTTGAAGGGGATTATCCTTTTAAGTGTAATTTATAAATTTAAAACTTAAAAAAAGAGAGGAATTTTTATGGAACAATGTTCGATTAAGGTTCAGGATGCACAAAAAAAGGGCATAGACAAACCAAGATTCTGTTGTATTGCGGCGACTGATTACTGCATGTTAAAGTGCAGGATGTGTAATAAGTGGCAGGAGCCGCTGCCGAATCCGGATGAAATTCCGACATTGGATGAGTGGAAACGTTTTATTGTACAGTTTCGGGATCTGGTTGATGAGGGTTTTGAAATTGATTTCGGAGGAGGAGAAGCATTGTCAATGCCCGGAATTCTTGATCTCATATCATGTGCTAAGAATAAGGGATTCGGTACCACACTGGCATCGAACGGATATCTTATCGATAAAGAAATGGCAAAGAGAATCGGCGGCTCAGGCCTTGGCGGCATCAGTCTATCTTTAGACAGTCCTACTCCTGAGATTCATGACCGTATGAGAGGTGTGCCCGGTGTATACGACAGGGTTATGCGGGCATTAGAGAATCTCAGCACATATGCTCCCCAGACACGTAAGGGTTTGTGCTGTATTATTATGAATGAAAATTTAGACCAGCTGATTGATCTTGTCCGTTTTGCCGATCAGAATGAGCATGTTAACTGGTTGTATTTTATGGTCGTTGTTCAACCTAATTACAGCGGGCCTTTAACAAATAACTGGCTGGCAGAATATCAATATTTATGGCCTTCTGATACTCAAAAGACGCTTTCTGTTATAGATGAACTGATTAACCTTAGGAATAATGGTTCCAAGGTGAGTAATAGAGTCGAACATCTTCGTGCATATAAAGCATATTTTAATAATCCCAAACAATTTGTTAACAAAGCGAGATGTATTGTAGGCGGACGTGCCATCAGTGTGAATACATACGGGTTTATTCAAATGTGCCTTTTTAAAGATTTTATCGGTAATATACGAGAGCATGATATTCGCGAGTTATGGTATTCGCAAGATGCTGATAAAATGCGGGAGCAGGTAAACCGTTGTAAATCTAACTGCCATCTGCTTCTTAATTGTTGTTATATCGAAGATGAAGAAGATTTGTATAAGGAGTAAAGGGGAAGTTTTTCCGTACTTATCATAAACCGTAATTTAAACATGTTAGGGTGAACTATTATGAACAATGAAGATTTTTTGAATACAAAACCAAAATATTCCTGTTGGGTTTTAAATTACAGGTGTATGTTCCGCTGTAAGATGTGTTACATCTGGAATATACATGAGGATAGGATTGAGACAACGCTTGATGAGAAAAAACGTTTTGTATCTGACCTTGAAGGATTTGTCGAACCTGACTTTGAATTTCATTTATCAGGTGGTGAGCCGTTATTGACCGAAGGCATTTTTGATTTAATCAGTCATATCAGGCAGTACGGATACAGGACCAATCTTGTTACCAATGGATGGCTGGTTAATAAAGAAACTTCCCTTAAACTTATTGATTCCGGATTAGGTACACTTACATTTTCTTTGGACGGATTCAGGCCTGAGACACATGATTTTTTACGCGGTATGCCTGGATCGTATAAACGAATTATGGACGCTCTTGATGTACTGAAGACCACGGGCTCTGATATGAAAGTGGCACTGCTTTTTTTGATTACTGAGAAAAATATGGAGGAGATTATTCCCCTGGTTCATTGGGTGCAGGATAATTCTTTCGTCGATATGATAAGTTTTCAGGCAATAACCCAGCCGTTTTCTCAGCCTCGTGATAATGAATGGTTTCGTAAGGATGAGAATAAAGAACTTTGGCCACAGGATATCGGAAGGGTGAGGGAAATCATGGAGGAATTGGGTCACCTTAGGAGAAGTGGCTATCGTATAGGAAATAATCCTAATCATTTCAACGCCTTTCGCAGGTATTTTGAGAATCCGAATGAATTCCTGAAAAAAATAAAATGTAATCTCGGGGATTATGAATTTCATATAGACCCTTACGGTACTTTGTTTTTTTGTTGCCTTACCGAGCCTATAGGCAACATTAAAAAAGATAGAATTAAGGACATATGGTTTTCACCGAATTCCCGTAAAATCCGCCAGGATGTATACAATTGTAAACAGAATTGTCATATTATGATTAATTGTTTTTATGAAGACGAAGTGTGCGATTTAAAAAAGGAGTAATAAGAAATGAGTGATAAGTATATTTGCCCTCGAAGTGAAAAACAAGGTATGAAGGAAGAAAAGGCTATTCCGTCTTTTTGTCTGTTGGTTGTAAATAAAAGATGCAATTTCCACTGCCGTATGTGCAATATGTGGAAACATAAAGAGGACCCTAATTTTTTAAAACTTGATGAGATGAAAAAGTTCGTACTAGATTTAAAATCATTTGTGGATGAGCCGATTTTTATACACATTATCGGCGGGGAAACTTTATTGTGGCCCCATACAGCAGAGCTTGCCAAGTTTATAACGGATAACGGATTTAAGACATCTATTACCACGAACGGTTATCTTATCGATAAAGTCATGGCTAAAAAGTTAGTTGATTCACGCATGAGCGGTGTATTTGTTTCACTGGATAGCCTTGATGAGAAGAAGCATGATTATATCCGCGGCATGCCGGGTGCATATAAACATGTTATGGAAGCGATTGATAATCTGTATGAATACCGCGGACCGTTTAATGATGAGATGAGCGTTAGTATAGGCATTACCTTTACCATTATGCAGTTTAATCTTGATGAAGTTATTCCTTTTGTTAATTGGATTGAACAAAATAAAAAAATAGACGCTGTTTTTTTTAACGCAGTTCTGCAGCCTTTTGACAGTGGTGAGGATAGTCATAACTGGTATGAGAGGGAGAAGTATAAGGAGATTTGGCCTAGTGACCTCGGGCGTGTCAATGCTGTGCTTGATCAATTGATAGAGAAGAAAAAGGGAGGGGCGAGGATATGTAATCCTCCGGAGCAAATCCAGGTTCTTAAAGAATATTTCAGGGACCCGTTTCATTTCAGGCAGAATATGCGTATTAAATGCCCGCGCGGTGATTTGGCTCCTGAAGTAAATGCCTACGGAGATATTTCCATGTGTTTTTTTATGCCTCCTCTAGGAAATATAAGAAAAGATAGTATTAGAGATATTTGGTACAGCGATAAGATGAAAGAAGTGCGTCATGCGATTAATACGTGTAACTTAGATTGTGATACTGCAATAAATTGTTTTTATAAAATTGAAAATATTACGGATTATGTTTCATCATGAGTTCAATTAATGCTGATGAAGTAAGAAAAGTTATTAGTCCTCCGAAGACATGTCTTTTGACTGTTTCGAATACCTGCCATCTAAGATGTAAGATGTGTGATTTATGGACAAAAAAAACCGAACCGGATGAAATCTCCATCGAGGAGTATAAAAATTTTGTTGGTGCCTTAAAAGGCTTTAACAGTGATCCCATAGAGATTCATTTAATAGGAGGAGAGACATTTGTTAAAGATGGAATTTTCGATTTAATCTCATTCGCAAGAGGAGAAGGTTCCCGCGTTGTTGTAACAACAAGCGGTTATTCAATTACAAAGGATGTGGCCCATCAGATTGCGCAGGCTGATTTAAGCATGATTAATTTTTCCGTAGAAAGTCTTAACAGCGATACTCATGATTTCCTGCGTGGTGTTAGGGGTACTCATAAAAAAGTAATGAATGCGTTCAGATATGTGTCCTCTCACTCAGAGCGTATTGAGATGGCCATAAACACTATTATATTGAAGCATAATATTGATGATTTAGTTGCTCTGGTTGAGTGGGTTAACAGCGAGCCGCGGCTTTCGCAGATTTATTTTATGGCTGTTATGAGGCCGTTTGGCTCTGATTTAGATTTATATTGGCAGGAAAGTGAGAGGGCTAAAGTTTTATGGCCTGATGATTATCCTAAGACCGAAGAAGTATTGAACCGGCTCATTGAAATGAAAAGACAGGGCTCGAAGATAGGAAATTCCGTAGGACAATTGAATGTTTTTAAATCTTATTTTAAAGATCCTCGCAATTTCATAAAACGCACGGGTTGCACAATAGCTGAGCATGCATTGAATATTAATGCTCTTGGTGATGCGTATCTTTGTTTTTTTATGGATAAGATAGGTAATATCCGGGAATCGTCACCTGAGGAGTTATGGTATTCTGAGAAAGCCGCGGCCGTTAGAGAAAAGATAAAACAATGCCGACAGAATTGCGAGCTTGTTGTTAATTGTTATTATGAAGATGAAATGTAAAGGAGTGTTATAAATGGAAGAGACAATATCCCAGAAGAAAAAAGAGGAAATGCCTGAAGAGGAAAAGGTGGGAACATTCGGTAAAATTAAGAGGCCGACTTCATGTTCTTTGGTAGTTATAAACGGCTGTCCCTTAAGGTGTAAGATGTGTCATATGTGGAAAGCTCCGAGTATGGATAACGAAGTTAAGATAGATGAGTTGATACCGTTTGTTGATAAGGTAAAAGAAGTTTTAATAGGAGAGAAGGAGTTGGTTATAAGCGGTGGTGAGCCTTTAATGAAAAAAGGGGTCCTTGATTTGGTCTCACATGCTTCCCGCAGCGGCCTTAAGACAATTATGCCGACAAACGGGTGTTTAATTGATGAGAAAATGGCAAAAAAAATTGCCGATTCCGGGTTGAGTGAAATATTTATTTCACTTGATAGTTTTAATCCCAAGACCCACGATTTCCTGCGCGGAGTGGAAGGTGCCTATGATAAAGTTATGAAGGCTATTGAGTATTTGTCCAAGTATTCTACCGACACTAAAATAAATATTCTTACAGTGCTTTCTGGAGTAAATATTACTGAAGTGATAGAGCATATGCATCGGATTCATAATGACCCTCGGCTTGCAGGGGTTTATTTTCAGGCCGTTCAGGAACCTTTCTGGAGTCAGGCCGGTCCCGAATGGTATGAAAAGGAAGAATTTAAATTTTTATGGCCAAAAGATAGTGATTATGTCGAGAAAGTTCTTGATGAGCTTAATTACTTAAAGCATGAGAAGAGCATGATGGTGCATAACCACTCTGAGCAGCTTGAAATTTTTAAGGCCTACTTTAAGAATCCCAGGAAACGGGCACGCAAAGGGCCTTGTTATATAGGAGATTATGTAATTAATGTTAATCCACAAGGGGATATATTTTTGTGTTGTTTATCCATTCCTATTGGTAACATCCGGCGTGACGATATTAGAAATCTCTGGTTTTCGGGTTCGGTGCATATTTTTCGTCAGCTGATGCATAATTGTACGCTGTATTGTCATAATATGGTGAATTGTTTTTTTAAAGAGGATAATGAAATCGGGTGAAAGATAAATAAAAACCGGCAGAGTGAAGAAAGATATGTATTTTATAGATAAGATAAAAGATAAGTATATGAATAAATCAGACGAGGGGATAAAAAGTCCGCTTACTATCAGACGCCCTACAGGGTGCGACCTCCTGATTTCCGAGAAATGTAATTTGAAGTGTAAAAAATGTTATTTCTGGAAAAACAGTCTTTCCGATACGGTAAGTATCAAAGAATGCAAGCGGATTGTGGATTCTTTAAGTAAAATCGGGGACCGCCCTTTTGAAATTAATTTGGGCGGAGGCGAGCCTCTTTTAGTAAGGGGTATAGTTGACCTGATACGCTATTGTGCTAATAAGGGATTAAATGCTGCTCTTTCTACTAACGCAACACTTATCGATGATACCATGGCGAGAAAATTAGCACACAGCGGTATCAGCCGTTTAAGCATATCACTCGATAGCTTAGATGAGAGGAAACATGATTATATTACAGGAGTTGAAGGTTCATATAGGAAAGTTATGCAGGGCATTGAGAACCTCTCAAAATATTGGAAGTACGGGTATATAAATATTCATACTGTTATGAGTGCTCTTAATATCGATGACATTATTGATCTTGTGGAATGGGTACAACAGTACAAAATGTTTTGCGGTATTAATATCCAGGCTGTTGCACAGCCTTTTAGGACGCATCCCATAGATAAATGGTATGAGACCGAGGAGTATGGCTTCCTGTGGCCCAAGGACACCAAGAAAGTACACAATGTGCTTGATGCATTGATAGAATTTAAAAAAAGGGAGTACAAAATCATTAATCCCCTACATCAATTTAAGGTTTACAAAGTATATTATGAGCATCCTGAACGTTTTGCGAGAAAATTTCGCTGTAATTTTGGTGACACCACCGTTAATATCAACGCCTTAGGCCTGATGCATTTATGTTGTTTTATGGAACCTTTAGGCAGTATAAGAGAGGAGACTGTTGAGTCCCTGTGGAGTTCGCCGCAGGCCGAGGCTACCCGGTTTGCCATGTATAACTGCCGAAAGAGTTGCAATAATATTATGAATTGTTTTTTTCAGGAAGAGGACATAGAGGCTGAGTTTGTTGATCAGATAAGAATTAAGGATAATGGCCAGCAGTCCGAGACGTTAAAAACTGACCATGCATCAGATAAGAGTGAATTAATAAAATATATCAGGAGTTCGAAATTAATCATAACTCCCGAATGTAAATTGCCCTGCCGTATGTGTTATATGTGGAAGAGCAGCAGAGAAAAAAATAAAAAGAAATTACGCAAGGACGGTTTAACCGCAAGTGAATGGCGGTGGGTTATTGATTCTTTAAGGGAATTCAATGATCCGGAGAATAACATGGCCATTATTTTTAGCGGGGGTGAGCCGTTGTTATTTGGCCAAATAGATAATTTAATTAAATTTGCACGAGAGAGAAATTTTTTCACCATGCTTGAAACTAGCGGATATCCCATGAATTTTAAAATGGCTCGGGAAATTGCATCATCCGGACTCAATCGTTTATGTGTATCTCTTTACAGCAAAGGGGAAAAGGCACATGATTATTTAAAGGGGAGGCGCGGCTCATTTAAACGTGCACTTCAGGCAGTTTCGTGGTTTGATAAACTGAATCCGTCGATTGAAAAAGTAGCGCGGTGCTTAATTTCACAAGTTAATATAAATGAAATTATACCTTTAGTGAATTTTATTGAGACTGATAAGCGCTTCACCGGAATTGATTTCGAGGCCCTGGTTCAGCCTTATGATACCCCGTTTTGTAATTACTGGTATAGATTAAAAGAGTATAGTTATTTGTGGCCGAAAAACATACATAACCTTAATGCTGTCTTAGATGAGTTGATTAAGCTCAAGCAGGAAGGAAGAAGCAAAATAATGAATTCAATTGAGGAGCTTCAATTTTTTAAATTCTATTATGAAAATCCGGAGGATTTAAATAAAACTAAAAAATGCGGCTCTGACGGTTCCTCTATTGTTATCGATTGGCTTGGCTATGTTAGTTATTGCGAAAGTGCAGATAAAATAGGCAATGTTCATAACTTTAGCATGGAGCAGATGCTGTCTTCAACCATAGCACGAATGCGCCGCGAAGAGATGAAAGCCTGTAAGATAAAATGCGGCGTGGTTAGGCCCGTTTCTTTTAATAAGGAACAAATTAAAGTGTAGGAGATGGAAATAAATTCTATTGAAATGCAGAATACACATGAGACAAATACAAAAAAGTGCTTAGACCCTTTAAAAAAGCCTACGAATTGTGACCTGATACTGTTAGAGAATTGTATGCTCAGGTGCAAGATGTGTCATATGTGGAAATGCCAGAAGGATATTAATCAGGTGCCGGCTTTTTATTATAAGGATTTTCTTGATTCTTTATATAACTATTTCGGGTCTGATGTATATATCCAGTTTGTCGGAGGCGAGCCTTTACTTAAGCCCGGCATTATCGACCTTATAAGACATGCTTCAGAAAAGAATTTTTTCACATGCATGACCACGAACGGTTATCTTATAAATAGAAAAATGGCGCTTGAGCTTGTCGAAGCAAGATTTTCATCATTAACATTATCACTTGATAGCTTAAATAAAAAGACACATGATTTTTACAGGGGCAGGCGCGGCGTTTATAAGAGGGTTATGCGGGCGCTTAAATATTTTATCGGATACCGTTATCCCGAGGAGAGTATTTGTATTGTAACAACTATTATGGACGCAAACGTTGATGAACTGGTTGCATTGGCTGATTGGGTAGAAAAAAATGAAGGACTGGCATGTATCAGCTACCAGGTCCTAGCCCAGCCGTTTTTTACAAAAGACGATCCTTTGTGGTTTAAGGACCCACGTTTTAGTTTTTTATGGCCCAAGAATGAGAAAAAATTATTCTCGGCTATTGATGAGTTGATTGAACGTAAAGAGAAAAAATATAAAATCGGTAATTCGGTCAATCAATTTAAATTATTTAAGAAATATTTTCAAAATCCTGAGAAGTTTGTAAAAAAAGGAGGCTGTCATTTGGGTTATAATTCACTGAGCGTTAATTCATCAGGTGATATTTATTTATGCTTCGAACAGCCCCCCATAGGAAACATTATGCGAGATCGTATTGAAGATGTGTGGGACTCCCCTCGCGCTGATGATGTTCGAGGAAGGATTAAATCATGTAATAAAAACTGCAAACTTATGATTAATTGTTTTAGCGAAGAAGGATTTAGTATTTGAGTATGAGTGATAAATCAATATTACTGGTTCAGACACCGCCGTGGGGTTTTCAGGCAGCACCTTTAGGTATTGCGTATATATCGCAATATTTACGTACAAATGGATTTTGTGTGAATGTTTATGACCTTAATATTGAGGTTTATAATAAAGCTCAAGCTTCCCTTCGCCAAAGATGGGACACTAATCAGTTTGAGTATTGGTCAATGGGAGGCGTCTTAGCAGATAATTATATAGATATTAACGCCGTTGTAGATAAAATTTTAAATTTTAATTCACAAATCATAGGTTTTTCAACCTCTTTTACCAGTATTCCTTTATTTAATGAAATCGCAAAGGGAGTGCGTTCCAGGTCTCCTAATACTACTATTATTGTAGGGGGGGCGGGGCCGTCCTATTTTGTTCATCGAAATTTTTTCAATAGAGATCTTGTAGATTATTTTGTAATCGGTGAGGGAGAATTAATATTTTATGAGCTTATCAAAAAGATAAGCCAGGGAAATTCTTCATTTATTGATAATACTTGCGTTCAATGGAAAGATTCACCTGAAGATCATGCCCTTTGCCTTAGGAGTAAAGTAGCACCGGTCCTGGATGAACTTCCTTCACCTTCGTTTGAGGAGTTTGATATCAGCGATTATACTGAGGATGATCTTTTACCTATTATTACTTCCAGGGGATGTATTAATTCCTGTAATTTTTGTTGTGACTGGTCGCTAAAAAAACCTTTTCGAAGCCGGACGCCTGATATGGTATTTGAAGAGATAAAGTTTTTACTTACAAAGTATCATCGTAAGAGGTTTGAATTTTGTGATTTGCTCTTAAACGGTCACCTGAAGAATCTCGAGAGATTATGTGATTTACTTATAGAAGCCGGTTCTCCAATACACTGGGGCGGGCAGGCAACCGTAAGGCCTGATATGACCAAGGAGCAGTTTTTAAAACTCAAGAAGGCCGGTTGTGGCGGTCTCACATTTGGTTTTGAAAGTTTCTCCGACCCTCTCTTGGAGAAGATGAATAAAAAGTTTAAGGCAAAGGATGCTGAACTTGCCATTCGTTATGCCAAAGATGCGGGTATTATTGTTGAGGGGAATTTGATTGTCGGCTTTCCGGGGGAGGAGGAAGTGGATGTCGAACGAACCATTCAATTCTTAAAGAGAAATCGAAAATATATTGACAGGGTCAATAGTTTGAATATTTGCAGTATAGGTCCTGGGATGAATGTTTGGGAGAAGCCTCAGGATTTTGGAATTAAGAAAGATGAAGTCAAAGACTGGTATGCATGGCATACGTCCGATGATAGTAATACCCTGGATATTCGTATGAGAAGGCATAAGAAAATAAAAAATTATATTGAACAGGAGCAATTCGGACTTGCATGGGAAAACATTAGAAAAGAAGAAAGAATTGTTGATAAGGCTCAATGATTGAAAATACAAAGGAAAATCATTTAAAAGAATCAAAGATGATGGAGATTAAAAAACCTAATTCGTGTATACTTCTTATTACTTTAAGGTGTAATCTGCGTTGTAAGGTATGCTACTTATGGGCAAATAAGGAAGATCCTTCTCAGTATCCTTCTATTGATGAATGGAAACGGTTTTTAGATTCGATAGATTCTTTTGCCGAAAAACCTTTTACGATTATTTTTGGAGGCGGTGAACCCCTCCTCGATAAAGAGAAATTATTAAACCTTATGTCATATGCCAGTCAAAAGGGATTTCGAATATCCCTGGCAACCAGCGGGTATTACATGGATGAGGCTACGGTTAAGCAGCTTTGCGGTGCGGGGCTTCATTATTGCGCTTTTTCCCTTTATAGTTTAAGTGATAAAAAGCAGTCTTATCTACGCGGCGTAAAGGGAAGCGTAAAGAGGGTTAAAAATGCAGTAAAGTATTTCTCGCGCTATGGGCCTCATGTTGAGATTGCTATAGATACTGTTCTTATGGAACCTAACAGGAGGCATATTTTAAAATTGACTGAATGGGTAAAAAACAATAAAGCGGTCTCACACATTATGTTTCAGGTGGTGATGCAGCCTTTTCATACAAAGCCTGATGAGAAATGGTATTTTGACGGGCGTTATAAATTTTTATGGCCTAAGGAGCCCGGAAAAATGACTGCTGTTATAGATTCTTTGATTGATATAAAAATTTTGGAAGAGGAGGAAGGCGGTGGTAAGATAAACAATTCTGTTGCCCAATTTAGAATTTTTAAAGATTATTTTACATCCCCAAACAAATTTATCAAAAAAGAAGTATGTCCGACATATAATAACGGTAATTTCGGAGTGGCGCCTGACGGGGCGGTGACCCTTTGTCCCTATATAAAACCTATAGGTAATATTAAGAAGCAATCACTTGATGAGATATGGTTTTCTGATGAATCACGCAGGAGGAGGGAAGAAATCCGACATTGTGTGCGCAATTGTCATCACATAGTGAATTGTTGGTATGAAGAGGAATGAGAAATTGATATGGAATTAAAAGAAGTTAATAATAATACAACAGAATCTTCAGATGAAGCACAGGAGAAAATAGTTAAGGCAGGCATGCCTCAGTTTAGTGACATTATAATTGCAACACATTGTGTTTTAAAATGTAAGATGTGCAAGGCATGGCATGCCCCTCCTGACGGTCCGCACCTTAGCTTCGAAGAGAGCCGTCATTTCGTTGATTCTTTGGCTGAGTTTGTTAAGACACCGTTAGAAATAAATGTTATGGGGGGAGAACCGTTACTTATTCCCTGGTGTCTTGACCTTTGCAGTTACATTGCTCAGAAAGGCTTTAAGTCTATCATTTCAACTAATGCGTGGCTTATAGATGAGGATATGGCAAAGCGCATAGCTGATTCGAATTTAAGCGTGTTGGCGATTTCACTTGAAAGCCTTAAGCCTGAAATTCATGATTTTTATCGCGGAAAAGAGGGAGTGCATCGTAGGGTTATGCAGGCAATCGAATATTTAGATAAACATTGCCGAGGGAAGCTGCCTATTACGATGTTAACCATAATAATGGAGAAAAATCTTGATGAAATTATACCCATGGCCGAGTGGGTAAATAAGAATTCCTTGCTTGAGAATATTTCGTATTTGGCATTGCTTGAGACAGGATTGGTGAGTGAGAGAAAAAACTGGTTTAAGCAGGACATTTGCCGGGATTTATGGCCTCAGAATAAAGCCAGACTTGATGAGGTTGTCGATGAACTTATAAATTTAAGGAAACAGGGTTACAAGATTTGGAATCCACTTTCCCAGCTTGATGCTTTTAAAGAGTACTATGAAGAGCCCGACCTTTTTATGCGTACAACCAAATATAAGATACGGGATCTTATTATTGATTTAGATGAGAAGGCAAATATTTATTTAAGCGGCGATACATTGGGGAATATACGCCAAGACAACCTCCGCCAGTTATGGTATTCGGATAAAGCTGATAAAATCAGAGAGAAGATACGTACCCGGGGGCCGGGGAAGCGATGCTGTGTTATTAACTTTATTTGCGCTTTTCCTTCTGATGATGAATATTTGGGTAATAATAAAGATATGATTAATTGTCCCCCTGATAATAATAAAAATGAATCTTTAGCGGTCTCATCAGCGAAAGAGGAAGAAAAGCAGGTTATTCGAAAACCTAAGTTTGGTGTGATTGAAGTCATTCGTTCCTGCCCCATGCGGTGTAAGATGTGTAATAATTGGAAAGCCGATCCAGTGCAAGGGTTAATTACAGCTGATGAAATAAAAACGTATATTTCGCGTCTTGCAGATTTTGTTAATAAGCCTTTTGAAATCAATCTGGCCGGAGGAGAGCCCCTTTTGCGTAAAGATATTTTTGATATTATTCAGCATATAGTTTCGTATAATTTTACTGTATCACTGACTACATGCGGTTATTTATTAAATAAAGGAATGCTCAAGAGGATTGTATCTTCCGGCCTGACTCTTATGCCTATTTCGCTTGATAGCCTGAATAGAAACCTTCATGATTTTATAAGGGGAAGACGTGGGACGTTTAAAAGGGTAATGAAAACTTTTTCATATCTTTTAAAGAATAAAGGTTGCCTGAGAAATTTAACCATTCAGACAATAATCATGAAACCAAACCTTGATGAGGTCACCAGTATTGTAAAATGGGCGCACCAGAGGGGTATTGCCGTATCTTTAATGGCAATTATGAGACCTAACGGCGTTCATCCTGACCCATATTGGTTTCGATGGGGAGAGTATGCATTTTTGTGGCCGGATAATTGCGATGAAGTATGTAAAGTGATTGATGATTTAATTGAATTAAAAGAGTCTGGGTATAGGATTGACAATAAAAAGGAACAATTGATTGCTTTTAAGGAATATTATAAAAACCCTACTGTGTTCATAAAAGACGGACCGTGCAGTCTAGGTGACGGCATTGTCAATATAGGACCCGACGGCAGTATTTATTTATGCTGGGAAAAGGGGCCTTTAGGCAATATTAAACATGATGATATTTTCGAGCTTTGGTATTCTGATAAAGCAAGCAAACTACGCGATTCTATTATTAAATGTAAACGAAATTGTTCAGAAATGGTAAATTGTTTTTTCGAATGAAGACACATTTTAGTGAACGATAGTGAAACCCTTCGACGTTGCTCAGGGTAGTGAGCTTGTCGAACTACTAAAATGTATGTCTGAATTCAACCCCGCCCTTTCTGAAGCTTAATGGTCAAGAAAGAGCGGGGTTAATTTGCATTTATAACTTAGCATCACTTCGTTCGCTAAGTTATGTGCTCATTAATGGGAGTATGCTATGAGTGAAAACTGGTTTTCAAATTCTTTTTCATTTATTAAAAAATTGTGGCCTAATGGGGCTGTGGGTACTACTGTTTTGGATGAGGATTATAGAAAAGAAATCGATGAGTCAAAGACCGTCTTCACCCTTTTGGGGACATGTTCTGAACTGCATGAGCGGATAGATGGAAAGAGAGGTAGTTTTGATGAGACAGTTGGAGCCATTAAGGAGTCTCTTAATAAGGATGAATCATTTAGGATAAAGATTGGGATTTCAAGATACAATTTTTATTGCATAAATGAGATTATTAATTTTTGTTTTTCTCTTATCGGGGAATCTATAATGCTTAATTATACTTTTGATATTTTCCCCGCACAAACCATTGCCCGTCGCTTTAAATCGTATGTTAATAATTTAGATAGCGATTTGCGCTTTCAGAATAAAATCTACATTGAATATACGGATAATGAACTGGATGATATTCTCACCAAAGTTGCTGAAAAAGTAAAACAGGAGCCTTTCAAGGAACGTGAGTATATACGTTTTTTAAGTATGATTTGTGAGAAGACCTTTATAGGGCCTGCGACAATAGTTATGGATCCCTATCACAGGTGTAACACGAATTGTCATCATTGCTGGGTGCATACTCCTAATGTAAAACAACCCAAGGAGTTTCTGGACCGCAGGCTCGAGTTTGATTTATTTTGCTCTATTGTTGATGACGCATCCGAGCTTAAAAGCGACCTTATTATTCTTCAGGGTGACGGCGAACCTCTTATGTATGAACATACTATGGATATGCTGCGTTATATAAGAAAAAGAGGAATTGAGGCTATGTTTTTTACTAATGGTTCACTGCTCGATGAGGAGCGCGCCCGGGCTATTATTGAAATGGATGTAAAAGAGATTTATTGTTCTCTTCCTGCTGGAACGAGCGAGACGTACGGTAATGTTTGTTCGCTTCATAAAGGTGATGACTTTTTTGACCGGATCGTTGAGAACATGACACGCTTCATCCGGCTTCGTAAAAAAATGGGCAAAGAGCGGCCACGCCTTGTTTTCAGCCATGTTATGCATAACCGTAATTATATGGATTTAATTCCCATGGCAAAGTTGAATGCGGCTGTTGGTGCCGATGCGGTACGTTTTTATTTAATACGCCTTGATGTTATGAACATGGATTTAAAGTTAAGCGATGAGCAAATTAAAAGGATGTATAACGATTTAGATGAAGTAGAGAAAATTCTTCAGAAAAACGGCGTACATTTTATCGATAACATTAGGTTTCAATTCGAGCATTACGACGGTGACACTGGTGCGTGGTGTGAAGATGTGTTCCTTAAGGAAGGATGCTCTATCGGTTACTTTTTCTGCCTTATCCCGGCCTTGACTGACTTGAGCTTATGCTGTCATTTACGGACTGTGGGGTGGTTGAATAAGATTCGTTTCAAAGATTTGTGGCTTTCGTCTGAGTATGAAAGATATAGAAGGCAGGCTAAATATTTACGCGATAACAAAGACGTTACTTTTATGAACGGTGTTAAATTATATGATGAGCACTGCACTCATTGCGACAATCATCAGACCTTGATTTATAATACCGAAGAAATGAAGAAGCTTGGATGGTATAAATATCTTAATCTTTAAAATTCAGGGAACAGTTGAGTTAATGTGATAGGAAGTTATGTAAATCTTTCCAAAACAGGTGAATTAGAGCAAAGAAGGAAAACTGCATTTAAATTTTTAGAGAAATGTTCTGTATGTCCCCGCAACTGTTCAGTAAATAGATTAAAAAACGAAAAAGGCTTTTGTCAGACCGGACGCCGTGTGAAAGTTTCAAGTTTTTGTCCTCATCACGGAGAGGAACCTCCCATAAGCGGCCATAAAGGATCAGGAACGATTTTTTTTTCATATTGTAATCTGGCGTGTATTTTTTGCCAGAATTATGAAATTAGTCACCAAGGGGAAGGTGATGAAACTGACCCCAGAGAATTGGCCGATATGATGATAAAGCTCCAGGAGAGGGGGTGTCATAATATCAATTTTGTCTCACCTTCACACATTATCCCGCAGATTCTTGAAGCATTAGTTATTGCCGCCGAGGAGGGGCTTACTCTCCCGCTTGTATATAACTCAAATGGTTATGATAGCCTCGAGATGTTATCGCTCCTTGAAGGTGTTATTGATATTTACATGCCTGATTTTAAATATAGTTCTGATAAAAGTGCTAAATCTTTCTCAGGATGTGATGATTATTGGAAAGTAAGTACGCTGGCTATAAAAGAGATGTTCAGGCAGGTCGGCCCGCTAAAATTGGACCATGACGGAGTGGCAGAGCGCGGTTTATTGGTGAGGCATCTGGTACTCCCGAATGACATTGCAGGAAGTTATGAGGTTTTAAAATATTTATCCGAGAAAGTATCAAAGGAAGTATATCTAAGCCTTATGGCCCAATATCATCCGTGTTATAAAGCATATACTGATAAAAAGATTTCACGGAGAATTACTAATGATGAATATAATCGTGTTTTGAGTTGGGCAAAAGATTTTAGTTTTTGTGATATGTACTGTCAGCAATTAAGCAGTGCGGATATTTTTCTCCCTGATTTTGATAAAAAGAATCCGTTTGGAAATCATTAGTTTTTTAATATTAATTAAAGATATATGATAGGGAAAATTAGTATATATATTTTTTTAATTGTTATAACCTTTTCTGTCGCATTCAATATTTATGCAAATGAGGATTTTCTTAATCTAAGTCAGGATGAACTTATAATAAAGGCGCGTGATTGTAGCGAACAGGGTGATTATGAGGGGGCAATCGAGATATATGAATATTTACTCGAGAACAATCCCGCTAATAAGAGGTTCGTTAGAGATTTAGAGATAGTATATCGCAGTTTATTCAATACTTATAGATATGGTAGCCTTAAAGGGCGTTTTGATTTAGGAAAATTAAAGCGATATTTCAGGAAAGAAGACGAAGTATATCGAAAATATAATTTTAGTTCATTAGTTCAATTTTATGGTTTTTTTATTTTAGGGGTAGGGATTATTGTTCTTTTTGATTCATGGATAAATAGGAAGCGACGGGAAGGTCCTATGCCTGTTGTGTTTAGTAAACACAACATGTGGCAAAATGGTATTATTTTATTTTTCCTGATATGCCTCTTGGTAGCATACAGGTTTTTTTTGTGGAGGGCACAGGCAAATAATTCTGAATTTTTATTTCGGGGCCTATTGGGTAAAGACCTTATCGACGGGCTTAAGGCTAATTTTTTCTACTATAGAACATCTGCTCATGATGGTTCGGCTTCATTAGTCGGCCTATTATGCGTTCCTTTTTTTATTCTTTTTGGTGATTCGTTTTTCTCTCTTTATCTTGTTGGCCTTTTAATACCGATTTCTATTTTAATCTTATTATATTACTTTACTGCGCGTTACTTCAGCCCTTCATCGGCTATTATTGCATGTTTCCTTTATATATTAGTGCCATTCCAGTATCTTGTATATTCTACTTATATGCTGGGGTTCCATACCGACTCTCCTTTATTTACCTTAATTTTGTTTATAATATTTTTTAAAGTATTTTTTACTGCAACTTTTTCGGATATATACTATGGACGCAGCGAATCAAAAGGAAGAAGGCAGAAACTCTATTGGCTTTTTATTATAGGAGGCCTAATCAGCGGTTTTGCTTTATCTTTCTGTTATACATTTATCTTATCTTTATTTATTTTTATATTTTTTTGGTTTATTGTTGATCCCGGATGTATCAGAAAGAGATATTTTTATCTGTTTGGTTTATGCTTTTTAATAAGCTTCTTGCCATGGATATTATTCAATATCCGGGATAATTTTTCAGGGCTTTATATCCCTATCTACAAACAAGAAGAGAGAGGGCTTCTTTCACTTAATTTGTTTTTTAATACTGGAGGCGATTGGCTGGTAAAATGGGAGTGTTTAAGGAGTTATTTACTGCATATCTTTTACAGTGAGCCTTTTAAGATATTTGACCGTTATGTTCCTCGCTTTGTTCCGCGTTATTTGTTTTGCAATATTCTTTTTATTCCTCTTTTTGTTTCTTTTATTTCGGCTTTGAAATATGCCGCAAAGTTTATAAGGCTTCGATATATCAAAAAAAGTACCTCAGTGGGTGAGGCAAACCATTACTTAAAAGAAGTTATGATATTTTCATATGTAATTTTGGTTTTACTCATGTTTTTTCTTCATCCTTCCCTGTGGCCGAGTCAGAATTATCTTCATCCGGCATTCCCTTTTATTTTTATATTAGTCGGTCTTTTAATTGATAAATTGTTCATAATGCGCCTTGCATTTTTGAGACTGCGTTCTGTTGCCTTTATTCTGGTAGTCGTTATTGTACTGTCCGGTTTCAGTTTTTGTCAGAATGCTATTTCCGGTTTCTTGAGATTTGATGTTGGTTCCCTCCGGGATATGTTTACTATGAAAGGATATTCGTTGGCTCATTTGCCTTATTATTTTATGAAGGAATTAAATAAAAACAATTTATTGCTTTCAGATTTACAGGTGAATTTTTTATATGAAGAGAAGATGTTTAATGTTTTTCATAATGTGCTTGATGCATGGATTGATTCAGACTCGCACCGTCTGAATAATTGGGAATCAGTAGATAAAAATTATCAAGTGCTCGAGAAAATAGATTTATTACTGCGGCCTTTTACTTATATACGACTTGGTATTACTATTGGTGATGGACTTCATAAAGACACGGTATTTATGTTACCCAAAAAGATAAAAGCCTACGTTGATAATAAATATTCACATTTCCTATATCAAGGTATTGCAATAAGTTACGGCAACAGACAGCGAAGAAAAATAATAAATAATATTAAATCAGATTATATTGATGCTGCTATACCTCAGGAATATCTACATTATTTTTATATTGAAAAAGGACGCAGAGTAGGAGAGGGGTGTAAAAATAATTATTCTCATGGCATCTCATTGCTGGATGAGTTTGACAGTGCATATTATCCTTATCTTTGCCTGGGATTTGTAAGTTCTCTTCCCCCTGCACAAATTATGTATATATTAAAAAATAATAACCCGGAGTATTCTTTTCTTAAAAAATGTGCTTACTTTTTTTATGGAAAAAATATTTATGATGATACAATGAATTATGATAGAAATAATTTAAACGAATATATCGAGGTTATACCTGAGCCGTATCTTCCGGAGTGTATATGTGGGTTAGTTTACGGCTTTTCTGAAGATGCATATTATTATTTTCAAGAATCTGAAAAATTCGATCCTGTTAAAATAATGAAAGATATAAAAGAAAATATTTTTAAAAATGGATCTATGAATAGCCAAATACGCCCTTATATTTATCAAGGGCTTGGTTTGAGCTTAAGCGTTAAATCAATGGGGTTTTTAAATTATGATGCACATAGGCGGATAAGTCTTATTGTTCCATCTGAGTATATGAATGATTTTTATAAAGGATATGGAATCGGTATTGGAATACGGTATGGGAAAGATAAGAAAAGAAAAATTGAACTAATAGATGAATTAGTTCCGTCTCAGTATAAGGAGTTAGTTAATGAAAACGCAGCGTCGGTATTTTTGAATATAAAAAGGTAAATTAATAAAAATGAAAATTTTACTAATCAATCCTCCGGCAGAACTCGAGAGTGTATTAGGAATTGGTAAAGAATTTGTCCAAAAGTATGAACCGCTGGGGTTGCTCTATATTGCGGCGGTTATAAGAGAAAGAGGGTTTGAAGTATCGGTTATCGATGCTTTTGCTGAAGATTTGAGTTTAGAGGAATTAAAGAGCAGGGTACTAAATTGTAAAGCTGATGTTATTGGTATCTCGACACTTACATGTAACGGAGCTTTTGTTTTTAAATTTGGCCAGTGGCTTAAGAAAAATATTCCCCAAACCTGCGTTGTCTTAGGCAATATACACGCATCGGTTTATGCGCAGCAATATTTAGAGAATGACTGTTGTGATATAGTTGTACACGGAGAAGGGGAGTATACTCTTTTAAAAATAATTGAATCTTTTTCTAATAAGATACGGTTAGAAAGTATATCTGCTGTTTCATATATTAATCGTGATGGAAAATATTGTAAAACTTCTAATGGTGCTGTTGTTGCGGATTTAACAAAATTGCCCCTCCCGGCACGTGATTTGATTAATGATAAATTATATGGCTTGACTGAAATCAGTAATCAAACATATGTTGGAGGAAGAGGAGCAGTCGCAAAAACTATGTTCACCTCTCGCGGATGTCCGAATAACTGTTCTTTTTGCATAGTTAAGCTTGATAGAAAACAACGGTTTAATGATCCTATGCGTGTTGTAGATGAAATTGAAATGCTCCAAGATAAATTCAACGCATCATATATTACTATTATGGACCCGCTTTTTATGGGTAATACAAAAAGAGTATTTGAAATATGCTCCGAGATCCAAAAAAGGGGATTGCATATTAAATGGGGATGTGATGCTCATGTACGTTACATAAGCCCTGAATTAGTCGAAGCTATGGAATCGGCCGGATGTTATTCTCTTGATTTCGGACTTGAGTCGGGAGTTCAGAGGTTATTGGATAATGTACGAAAAGGTATTAGAATTGATGAGAGCAAAAAGGCAGTCAATATTGTCAAGAAACATTCGAATATTCATATAGCCGGCTTGTTTATTTTGGGACTTCCAGGTGAAAGATATGAAGATTCGATTAAGACAATCAGGTTTGCCAAAAGTTTACCTTTGGATATGGCACAGTTCAGCATTTTGACACCATATCCGGGTTCTCCATTATTTAATGAACTCTCTCGGGCTGGTGAACTTGATACAGGCATTAGAGGCGACGGAAGTATTGATATTTCTGTATGGGAGAGATATTCAGCCTATATTTCTTTTACTAATAATGACCCCATATGGGTTACTCCGGAACTTTCGCCTCTTAAGATAAAACAGCTTCAGAAAAGGGCGCAACGGGAATTTTATCTCAGGCTTCCTCAGATAATCAAACATATCCGCAGAATACGAATGAATAATATTATTAAAATAGTGAAGATTGCAGTGCGTGGATTCTTTTGAATTATATTTACATCAAATATTTTTTATAGTCTTTATTATAAACGAATAAATCAAACCATATTAAAAAATTTAGAATGCACCAAAGCGCCCTTCCATTATCACGTTTATGCTCACGATGTTCTCTCCAGAGATTGTCAACTGCTTTATAATTTAAAACTTCCGTCTTTTCGATATTTTTTTTCGAGAGAAAATCGTTAACAAGGCATTTGCAGTCATTCATAAACCAAATTGAATGAGGCATTTCAAGCCCCATATTTGAGCGACGGGCTATTTGCTTAGGTAAATAGTTTTTCATGGCTTTCCTTTGAACATACCGCCCTTTAAATCCCTTCATCCGTATATTTGGAGGAATTTTACTGGCGTATTCCATAACCAATCTATCCATATAGGGAAAGCGGGCTTCTATCGAATGCGCCATTATGGTACGGTCGTTTTTAACCATTAAGTCGCCGATAAAATAATATTTAATATCAATTAAAGAGATTTTGTTAAAATCATCATCAAAGGTAAGGTTATTGAATAATTCGGTAAAAAAACTGTCGGTTTTTTTAAAATCACAGTTATTAGGCATTATTGATTTTTTTTCTTCTTCAGTTAATACATGACGCCAGAAAAAATGTGATTCCGGAATATTTTTTTCCACGCCTTCAGTAAAACGTTTGGCAAGAAAATCAAAACTTAATTTGTTATATGATGTAGGCAGTCTGTGAGCTGTTTTTTTTACCATCTTGCGCAATAGGCCGGGGATATATTTGCGATATAGCTTGCGTACTTTATATGCTCTATGTGTTTCATAAGCATTAAAAACTTCATCACCACCTTCACCCGAGAGAAGTACTGACACTTCTTTTTTAGCTTCTTTTGCCAGAAGGAATGAAGGAATCGCGGCTCCGTCTCCGCTCGGTTCATCCATATAAGCCATATGTTGAATTAAGTTATCTATGACATCACGAGGAGTAACCACTACTTCATGGTGTATGGGTTTGGCAAAATCTACCATTATTTTTTGGTAATATGATTCATCAAAACTGGACTCTGCCATTTTAATTGAATAGGTATGTACATCTTGACTTAAGTTAAGTTCTTTCGTTAATGCTAATATTGAACTGGTATCTACACCTCCTGAAAGTGTTAATCCTATAGGTACATCCGCTATTAAATTTCTGCGTACGGAATCCAGGAGAATATTGTGTAATTCTTTTCCGATATTTTTTTCATTTATGGAATAATCGGGTTTATAATCAATTGTGTAGTATTCTCTTTCCTGAACGCTCTTTTTGGCTAAATCTACTTCGAATAGATGCGAACCTTGTAATTCTTTGATATCTTCAAATGGTGTTAAGGTATCGGGAATGTAAGCGAGGGAGAGAAAATGATAAATAGCTTCATAATCAATTTTATTATTAAAACAGTCCAGGTCAAGGAATGACTTTATTTCTGAGGCAAAGTAGAATTTGTTCCTTTTTATCATATAAAACAACGGACGTATTCCGTAAAAATCTCTCACTATATATGCTTTATTGATATTTTTATCATATAAGCAAAAGGCAAACATTCCGGTAAGATGTTTGAGAAAATCTATGCCGAGTTCCTCATATAAATGGATTAGGACTTCGGTATCAGAAGAAGAGCGGAATCGATGCTTTTTATCGAGGTGAAATTGCTCCTTTAGTTCCTTGAAGTTTGTAACTTCACCGTTATAGGTTATCCAGATTTTTTGATTTTCATTAGACATTGGCAGGTGTGCATTCTCAGTCAAATCGATGATGTTGAGGCGGGTATTACCCAATACGCATTTTTCATCTTTAAATATATCAAGACAGTCTGGCCCCCTGTGCCTGAGGAGAGACGTCATGGCTTTTACTTCTTCAATATCTTTGCTTGTAACAGATGAATTGAGGGTAAATAATCCTGATATGCCGCACATAGTCTATGACTGGTAATGTGAAAAAATATTTAATATTGTTAAGTACGATAATCGTAAAGTGTTCTAATACATATTACTTAGGTGCATAAACATAATAGAATCATTAAGTTAAATATGATATACTAAAATATTAATTTTTTCTAGGAAAATAAATTTTCATGGTGTATTTTAATAAAATATTTTATTAAATGCGGTTTGAATATGATCAAGAATAATATAATAATCCTTAAATTTATAATTTTCCTTTTTTTGATTTTGTTATTTAGTAGACCGGCCTTTTTGGAGGAATCAAAGATTGATATGTTATATAAAGCGGAAATATTATCCGAAGAGGGTAATTTTGAGGGAGCTATAAACATTTATGAAGATTTATTAAAGCGATACCCAGATGATGAAAGTATCTTTTCGGCTTTAGATGACGCTTATAGGGGCTTCATAAATAGTTTACAGTATGTAGAGAAGGGCACTACTTTTACACAAGATGATATTAAAAAACTTACAAGATGTTTTAAGAAGGAGGGTTGGGGATATAACTATTTTTATAGGATCCCGTTATTTATTTTCTATTCGCTTTTGTTTTTGTTAATGGGTGTTTCTGTCTTAGTTGATTCCTTTTTAACTCGAAGAGGTGAGCAGCAGGATGCATGAAGAGAATACACGATGGCAACGATGGTTCATTGTTTCTCTATTACTGGTTTTGCTTGTATGTTATCGCTTTTTTTTCTGGCGTGCGGCAGCAAATAACGTTGAATTTTTATCCCGTAGTTTGTTTGGAAAAGATTTTCTTGATGGTATTTTAAATGATTTTTTTAGCTATAGAATTCCTCCGCATGACGGTTCGATGGTATTAGGCGGCATAATTGCTGCTGTTTTGTTTCCCGTATTGGGAGATTCATTTTTTTCGCTTTATCTCATAGCTCTGTTATTTCCAATCGCGATATTGATACTATTGTATAATTTTTCACTGAAATATTTCGGTGCTGATGTTGCTATTGTGGCGAGTATTTTATATGTACTCTCGCCGTTTCAATATCTTGTCTATACCACTATAGAGTTTGGCTCACATATTGATTCGGCCCTTTTTATATTGCTGGCACTTTGTATTTTTTATAAGATATTTTTTACGTCATCACTGGCTAATGTTTATCATGGAAACCCGAGTGATGTTATTGATATAAAGAAAAATAAAAGAAAACTTTTAATACTTTTTTCTTCACTCGGCATTATCAGCGGAATAGCAACCAGCATTTGTTATTCTTTCTTAGCGGCTTTATTTATATTATTGTTTTCTTGGTTTGTTATTGATATAAAATTTTTTAGAAAGAAATATTTTTATATATTTTTATTCAGTTTCTTTCTTATGCTTTCTCCCTTGCTAATACATAACTGTTTCAGTAAGTTTAAAGATTTTTTTGAAGGAAATGTAATTTCAGGACCTCATCCGATATTTTCCAATTTATTTTTGGGAAAAGGAAGCAATTGGATTGTTACCTGGCATTGTTTAAAACATACGGTTTTTGAGATGTTTAGGATTGAACCGTTTCTTTCTCTGGGTAAATATACAATTCCTCCTTTCTTGCCGAGAAATATTTTTTATAATCTTATTTTTTTAGCTATGTTTGTTTCTGCCTTAAGTGGATTGAAGCTTTTTATTACATATTTATATACTAAGATAGTTAAAAGGTATAGTTTCCGTTATTCCATAAATGATTTTCTAAAAGAAGGAATAATTCTCTCATATATTATTTTTTTTATGATTTTGTATTGTCTATATGATGAAATTTGGCCGACTATAAATTATTTTTATCCTGCATATCCTTTTATTTATATTTTAGTTGGTCTTCTAGTAAAAAAATGCAAAGGGGCTCGCTACGGTTTTATAAAATTACGTTCAATATCTATATTTTTGGTTGCCCTTATTCTTCTTAGCGGATTTTATTTTTGTCGTAGTTCAATAAATACTGTCAGCTCTTTTGATATTGGTTCTTTTAAAAATATGTTTAGGCTTAAAGGATATTCCCACGCTTGTTATTCTGGGTTTTTTACACATAGAGCCTTTAATGATATTTTTATCTCTGACGGCCGTCTTGGTACATTAGAGCCTTCGCATGAAGAAGTTTTTTATGATGTGCTCGAGGCCTGGTTTTTTTCAGATACACAGAGAATGAAGAATTGGGAGGATATAGATAAAAATTATAAGTATCTTAGAAAGGCTAAAAGGAGGTCTCATCCGATTTATTGTATTCGTCTTGGCATTACTATTGGTGATGGATTGCATAAAGAAACAATTGCTATGATGCCTTTAAAGATAAAAACTTTTATTAATGATGAGTATCATCCTTTTATTTACGAGGGCATAGCAATAAGCTACTGTAATAGGCTGTATGAGGAAGTTCTCCGAGGGTTTGAATCAGGTTTAATCGATAGATATATTCCCGATGAATTTTTACATTATTTTTATGCCCAACTAGGCAGGAGAATATGTGAGAGGTATAAAGGAAATTATATCCAGGGTATTATGTTTTTGGAAAAATTTCCCAAAGAATATCACCCATATCTCTATTTGGGTTTTACCAGTTCTTTTTCATATGAGGAACTCATAGAGTTTTTGCATATAGATGGATACCCGATAAATCCTTTATTGATAAGATATAGTTATTTTTATTTGGGTAAATATTTTTGGGGAGGATGTGAAAATTATCCACCAGAATGTCTTAAGTCTTATATTAAACAAGTCCCTGAAGGATATGTCCGGGAATGTGTGTGGGGAATAATTTATGGATTTTATGAGGATTTTTATTTTCTTGAGTATAATGATGCAAAAGATTTTGTTATACAAGTCCTTTCTGAAATAAAGAAGGAGATTTTTAATTTTAATATAAATGAATCAATTATTCCGTACATATATCAGGGATTCGGAATAAGTATAAGTCTTAGAACATTTGGAGAGCTCTCTTTTTATGATACGATGGATCTTGAAGCTATTGTTCCTCAAAAGTACCGTAATAACTTCTATGAAGGATATGGGGTGGGACTGTTTTTAAGATATGGTAATAATAAAGAAAGAATAAATGAGTTGTCTTCCAAGCATATTCCGCCCGAATATAAAAATTCTGTAATTCAAGGTTGGGACTTATATATTTAAGTTAAGATAAATATTTTTTTTATGCAGAAGAAAGACTTTTTAATATGGCAAATATAAAAGATTTAATCAATCAGGCATCATTTAAAGCGCTCCCCACAAGAGATAGAATGCATATATTCTTTCGCAATAAGCTTTGCCCTTTTGAGAGAATTGAGCCTTATGTACCCAAAGAAGGGAGAATCTTGGATTATGGCTGTGGTCATGGGTTGTTTTCCTGGTGGATGAAAGCCAGCAGTCCTGAAAGAGATGTCATCGGGTATGATGTTTGTTCTAGGAAAATTTCATTAGCGCGTAATCTTTTGGAAAAAAAATACGGTATCCAGTTTTTTGACAATCGAGAATATTTTTCTTCAATGTCTTTTGATGCTGTTGTAGCTGTTGGTGTTTTATATCTCATAAAAGAAAAACGCGAGATAATTTCAATGTTAAAAAGTCTTATTAAATCGGAAGGTTATATTATTTTAAAAGAAGTTGTTAAAGAGAATAGTCTGAGGTTTGCATGGACATATTTTGAAGAGGTTATGGCGGCAAAAATTTTTAGAATCACTGAAGGTGAAGGGCTGTTTTTCCTCACCAAAGATGAAATATTAAATATATTAGAGGAGTGCGGATTCAGTGTCCAGATGCAGGATTTAAGCAGGGGATATTGGTACCCTCATATGTTATTTATAGGAAAGAAAAAATAATGAAAGATAGGAAAAGAATACTTTTTTTGAGTCCGCCTGTAAGTTTTAGCGAGCGATACGGCGTGCTTTGGCAGGCAGGCGACGTACAGCCGCCGTTGGGATTGGCCTATTTAGCTGCAATTACAAGAAAAATTGGGTTAGACACTACTATTCTAGACGCAGGTGTCCTAGACTGGGACGTGAAAAGATGTGTAGAAGAAATAATAAATAGAGCTCCTGATTTTCTTGGTATTACAATTGCTACTATGACTGTCATGAGTTCTTCAAAATTAGCCCAAGAGGTTAAAAAACATGTTCCTCATATTAAAGTTATTGTTGGCGGCTGTCATGTAACTGCCCTTCCCGTGAGAACTTTACAGGAAAATCCTAGCTTTGATTTTGGAATAATTGGTGAAGGTGAGAAGACGCTTGAAGAATTAATTAAAGCCTTAATAGAGGAGGGGAATTTATCTTTAGTAAAAGGTATTGTGTTTCGCTCTGACGGCGAGGTTGTTCTAACATCCCGGAGAGAAAGAATTTCTAATTTAGATGAATTACCCATGCCTGCATTCGATCTCCTACCTTCGATAACTCAACACTATCATACTATGTCGCAGTGTATAAAGTATTCTAATACTATTTCTTTGGTGCCTTCCCGGGGATGTATGGGGCGGTGTGCTTTTTGTGACAGAAATACTTTTGGCAACATCATAAGTACGCATAGTGCCGGCTATATTGTTGAGATGATGGCAAAACTAAAAAAGGATTTTGGAATACGCGGAATTATATTCGAAGATGATAATTTTATGCTTTCATACCCGTTGTTGAGTGAATTAGCAGACCTTTTAAATAAGAGGAATTTACGTATGCCATGGTCTGCTCTTAGCAGGATTGATACTATTACTGAGGAAAAGTTAAAAGTGGCCAAGACATGCGGTTGTTGGCAGATTGTTTATGGGATTGAAAGCGGTTCTCAAAAGATACTTGATTTATATAAAAAGGGTATTTCCATAGATCAGATAAAAGAGGCTATTATTCTCACAAAAAGGCAGGGATTTTATACCAAAGGCCTTTTTATGTGGGGAAACCCGCTTGAGACGGATGAGACAATACACCAGACCCAGCAGCTTATTTACAGTTTGCCTCTTGATGATATATCGATTGCTTTTTTTACTCCCTTTCCCGGTTCGGACTTATGGAATGATATAAATAGTTTCGGCCATTTCGATAATAATTGGAATAAATTAACATGCTACGATTTGGTTTTTATTCCTCACGGTATGAGCGGCACGAAGCTTACCGATACTCAGACAAAGACCTTGAAAAAATTTTATAAGAGACCGAGAGTTTTGTGGTCATATTTTACACGATTAAGATCATTTTCTCAGTTTAGGAGGCTTTATAATAGTTGGAGGGCTTTGTCTAAATATACAAAAACTTTTCAAAGTGATGGCAAGCTTTTATTAATTGCTGATGATTTTGGTCTTGATTCAAGAGTGAATAAAGGGGTAGAGCGTGCTTTTAGGCAGGGTGTTTTAACAGGAGCTTCTTTATTGGTAAATGGGAACTCAGTTGATGATGCAGTCTTGAGGGCAAGACGAAATCCTTCGTGGAATATCGGGTTGCATATAAATTTGACTGAAGGACAGGCACTTCTTCCTTATAGCGAGATACCAAGTTTAGTGAATAAGGAAGGAATATTTAAATGGAAAATAAAGGGTTTATTTTTTGCTGTTTTTTTTGGAAAAGTTAAAATTGATGAGATAAAAAAAGAGATTGAAGCTCAGTTTAAAAAATATGTAGATACAGGTCTTAGCCTAACCCATATTAATGGGCATCATCAGGTGCATGTTATTCCTAAAATTTTACCGATTATTGTTTCTTTGATGAAAAAATATAAAGTGCCGTATATGAGATATCCGTATGAGCCGTTATGTCTTGAATATGTTTATGGTATACGCCATTTTTGGCGTATGATTGACCAAATATTATTTAACCTTATTTGTAAGCACTCAAAAAAGGTATTAATCGAGAATAATTTAAATAACCATTATTCCTTCAGGGGATTATTTTATAGCGGCAGGTTAAATAAAAATAAGTTATTGAGTATGATAGACTCTTCTAGTAATAAACCGATTGAGATTATGTGCCATATCAGCGAAGAAGCCATATTGCCTAAGAAAGGCGGGGAGGAGGCCTTTAATAACATTTATTGCAGCCCGGAGGAATTATCTGCTTTACTGGATTCGGAGGTTTGTGGTGAAATACAAAAAAGGCTGGTCCGAAAATTCAGATAGAACATCAAAATTTTTATATTCAGATAATATTTATATGATTTTTTAAAAGTAAATTAATTACTGCCTAGACTGCTGATGATTCATAGAAGTTTTAATTTTAAAAATGTCTCCTAGAATGCTAAATCCATCACGGAATAACCTAACCTTGGAATTTTTATTACAAGTCCATTTAACAGGAATTTCTTTAGATTTATATTCCATTGATTTTGCCAGGAAAAGCATTTCTAAATCAAATCCAAACCCGTCGATTGTTTGAAGGGAGAATAGTTTTTTAGCCGACTTCGTCCGGTAGCATTTAAAACCGCATTGAGGGTCAGCTATGTCAAATTTCAGATATAGCTGAACGATTTTTGACAAAATGAAACTGGCAACAGCTCTCATAATAGGCTGGCTGCCGATAAGTTTTGCTCCCGGTATACGTCTTGAGGCTAAGACGATATCAAAACCCATATCCAGGTAATGTATAAAGTTTTCAGTTTCTTCAATGTATATTGGAAGGTCGGCATCCGTCAGTAGTATATATTCACCATTTGCTTCCATTATGCCTTTTTTGGAGGAATAACCTTTTCCCATATTGGTATTATTTACAAAGAATTTTATTCTGGAATCTTTTTTTTGTGTATTTTTTACTATATTTGCAGTATCGTCCGCACTACCGTCATCAACAATAATAATTTCTGAGTTATATTTTTTCTTATTTAAATACGATATGACAGTATTCAGGCTGTTGCCTATTACGTCACATTCATTGAAAGCCGGAATGACTACAGATAGAAAAATAGATTTGTTATTCATTTTGAAAAATAAAATAAAAAATATTTATAGAATAAACAATAAAACTTAAAGGTTTTATCTTTTTTATCGGTGTGGTAAATTTTATTGCACTAATAGCAAAGAAGATTAAAGCTTAAAAAATTATGTAGAGTTTAATTGTATTATATTTTACTGTCAAGGTTTTTCATTATTGAACATAACCTAAATATAAGTGTATAATATACATAATAGAGTTTTGTGTACTGAGTGTTAGTTATGCATTTGCCTTGATTTAATATGACTCAAAGTTAATATTTTACTTTCCTTGAGTTATAATTCATCATGCTGACTATGCCTGGGGGGAGTTTGTGTCATAAATTTCTGTTACGTAAAGGAAAAAGGGTAAATATTAATTCTATAAAATACATAACATAAGAGGAAGAGATTTTGGTATTAAAAAAGAGCTGTTTATGAAAGAGAAGAAAGAAATCGAAGAAAGGTATAAATTAGATAATATTCGGGTAGGATTAGTGTTCCCTCAATATAAGGAGTATTTAGATACTGTTTCATTACCTGAAAATAAGTTGCACCTTGGTTTAATTCCTCCTCTTAGTTTAGCATATGTTGCAGCACTCCTAGAGAATGCTGGATGCGAGGTCAAATTAATAGATGCGTCTGCTCTAAATTTAACAAAGGAGGAAACCTCTTCTTTATTAAAAGATTTCCGTCCCGATTTTTTAGGCTTTACATCTTCTACTATTGATTTTCATTGTACATTATCATGGATAAATTATTTGAAGAGGGAATTAAATATTCCGACAATAATCGGGGGAATACATCTTTCTGTTTATCCGCAGGAGACAATGTCTCATGAAAGTATTGATTACGCTGTTATTGGCGAAGCTGAGAGGACCCTTCCGGAACTATTATCATATGTATCTGAGGGGAAAAGTTTAAGAAAGGTCAAGGGAATAGCATATCGAGATAACGGCGAAGTAGTAATAACTGAAGCAAGAGAACCGGTGGAAGATTTGGATATATATCCTTTTCCTGCTCGTCACCTACTACCAAATGACCTGTATTATTCTTTCATATCAAAGGAAAAGAAGTTTACTGCCATGTTAACTTCACGAGGATGTTCCTTTAATTGTATTTTTTGCGATAATAAGACAATTAAATACCGGGCTAGGAGTGCCCGGAGTGTTGTTGATGAAATGGAAGAATGTCATATTAAATACGGCACGAATGAAATTGATATTTTTGATGCTTTGTTTTCTATTGATGAAAACAGGGTAATAGATATTTGCAGGGAAATAAAACGGCGTGGCTTAAAAATTAAATGGTCGTTTCGTACACGAGTTGATCTTGTAAATGAGGGAATGCTTGATGAACTGAAGAGTGCCGGGTGCATTAGAATTTATTACGGTATCGAATCAGGAGACGACCGTATACTCAGGAATATAAATAAGCATATTGAAATCGATAGAATCAGGGACATAGTTAAATTGACCAAAAAGAAAGGAATAGGCGTTTTGGGTTACTTTATGCTAGGTAATTTAGGAGAAACTCAAGAGACAATCGATAAAACCTTAAAACTTATGCTTGAGCTTCCACTTGATTATATTCAGATATCTCCTGTTTTTGCACCTCCTAATACAGCGTTATATGAAATGACAAGACGTAATACTAATAGAGATTATTGGCGCGAGTACACATTAGATACCACACTTGAGGAACCGTTCCCTAGATTTGGGACGGAATTGTCTTTGAATCAAATAGATAAGTATGTGTATACGTGTTACTTAAAATTTTATTTACGGTTAAGTTATATTTTAAAATTTATATTGAAAATAAGATCTATGGATGAGTTTTTACGGTCTTTCTACGCTTTAAAAGACATGATTTTTTCTGCTTGTTCAGTGAATAAATATAAGGTCACTTTATGTCAAAAATAGTACAGATTCGTTCTCAAATCCAACAACTTGTTCTTTTTTCAAGTATGTTTTCTTGGAGTAGCTTGTGTGAGCATATTATATTTTCACCGTTTGATTACTATTCTTTTTTTAGTGAAGCTCGCTTCCCTTTGGCGATTAACTTTTTAGTAACTTCCGGATGCAATTTGAAATGCAAGATGTGTAATTATAGAACATTATTGAATACGAAACGCAGCGAAGAGTTGAGAACGGATGAGATTAAAGATTTTTTTATTCGTGAGCATAAAAAGAAATTTCATGTTATTTTAACAGGCGGTGAGCCATTTATAAGAGAAGACATTTTTGAGATAATTGAGACCATAAAACAGTTAGGCTTAACGTGCGGCATAATAACGAACGGAACTCTTATTACGGGAAAAAAAGTCAAATATCTAATTGAATTAAAAATTGATTACATTATTTTTTCATTATTAGGACCAAGGGAAATTCATGATTCTACGACGGGTATGCCTGGCTCGTTTGATCTTATGATTAATAATATTAGGTCGATTTCTTCCTCAAGAAAGAAAACTAAAATTTTTATTAATTCTCCCGTTACTTATTTAAATATGCCGTATTTGAAAGACATAATTCACATTGCTGAGGATGTTGGTGTAGATGCACTTCGCTTTGAACAGATGAATTTTATTACAGAAGAGCAGGATAAGATTCAGCAGTCTATTTGTGCGGAAAAGTTTCCCAATGAAGATTTAATGTTTTGTACGCATAAGATAAACAACAATGAATTAAAACAGTTAAAAGAAAATGCTCAACACGTAGAAAGTCTTATGAATATTAAAGGGACGTTTAAAATACCTGTTTATTTTAAACCTTTTTTGAATGTAGATGAGATGTATTCATGGTATTCTGAAAATCATAATATAAAAAGAAAGTGTTTGTTTGTTTGGAAATCCCTGTTTATTAATCCTTGCGGAGATGTCTTGCCGTGTCAGTTTTTGATTAGTAAGATGGGAAATATCAAACAGGATAGATTGGAAGATATATGGAATAATGCGAAATATAAAAATATGCGCAAACAATTGAAAGAAAGTTTATTACCAGTATGTTTGCGTTGCTGTAAATTATAAATATTAGGGCAATTTTATGATAGATTTAAGTGTTATAGTACCCTGTTATAATGAAGAAGATAATATTCAGCCCTTTGTTTTAAAAATCTTAGAGGTATTGAATCAATATTCAATAAAAGGGGAGATAATTCTTATTAATGACGGGAGTGCAGACAAGACCGAGGATATAATTGAGAGGCTCAGTAGAGAATTCGATAATGTATTAAAAATTAATCACCAGGTTAATTTGGGTATTACTGAGTCATGGTACAGTGGTTTGGTAAAATCAAACGGGCAGTATGTTGTGACCATTGATGCTGATTTTCAATATAACCCTAATGATATTAATATCTTATATAGTGAGATAATAAAAGGAGATTGTGATTTAGTACAAGGATGGAGACGGGAATATAAGGATAATAAAGCAATAAGAAAATTGTTAAGCCGTGCTTTAAGTGGTATACTTAATGGTTTATTTTTTTTAAAAATAAATGATATTAAATCCGGATTTGTTATATATAAAAGAAATGTATTTTTTGATATTTTAGGAGAACGGAAGAAATATTTTACTTTTCAACATTTTTTTATTATTTGTGCCGTAAAAAAAGGTTATGTCTTAAAACAAGTTCCCATAGAGTTCAGTCCTCGTTTGCATGGGAAGTCATTTATAAAAAATCCTTTATTTTTTTCCTGCAAAGTTATTCTTGATATGCCGCGTGCGTTATTGAATTTTGGCTTTGTCGGGAGGAAAAAAAAGAAGGAGAGAACATAATGTGCGGAATAGCAGGAATATGGGGCAGTGGCGATATTGAAAAGATGGTCAATACTTTGTCGCATCGTGGTCCCCACGGTACTGGATTCTACAAGAATGAGGAGGTTCGTTTAGGCGCCTGCTCGTTAAAAATAACTGATCCTGAAGGAGAAAATCAGCCTTGTTATAATGAGGATAAGACCATTTGTGCTATCTTGAATGGGGAAATTTATAATTATATAGAATTAAAAAATGAACTCTCAAATCATATATTTAAAACTCAAACAGATACCGAAGTCATCGTTCATGCATATGAGGAATATGGCCTTGATTTTATTCACAAGCTTAATGGATGTTTTGCGATTGCTATTTGGGACGGAGGCCGGATTATTTTAATCCGGGATAGATTAGGACAAAAACCTCTTTATTATTATTTTAAAAATAAAAACTTTTTCTTTGCCTCTGAAATTAAAAGTATTCTTACCCAGATGGACAGTGTATCCCCAAACTTAACGGAGAATTTTTTAACCTTTGAAACTACTATTGGTTCTGAAACATTTTTTAAAGATGTTTATGCACTTCCTAGCGCTTCTTTATTAATTTTTAACGGTGAGGATGTAAAAACAAAAAAGTATTGGCAGGTTCCACCTGATATTGAAATTGATTTCACTCCTAAACAATACATTGAAAAGCTGCAGTGGTTGATTCAGGATTCAGTACGTTTACGTCTTAGAGGAGGAACATCGGTTGGTATATTATTAAGCGGAGGCATTGATTCCAGCCTTCTTGCTTATATTGCAAGACCTCAGTATGCATTTACTTGCTGCTACGGGGAGAATGGCTCTTTTAATGAAGTTGAATATGCTTCTATGGTTGCAAAAGATATTGGAGCCCAACATTTTCTCGTAAAACCAACATCGGCAGATTTCAAAGAGCATTTTGAAAAAATTATTTGGCATCTCGACCAGCCTGTAGCAACTATGTCTTCTTTGCCTGCTTATTTATTAGCCAAAAAAGCGAGTGAATATGTAAAAATTATATTAAATGGCGAGGGATCAGATGAATTTTTTGGCGGCTATATTCGCTACCTCCTTATGGTGACAGAAGAACGGCTTGGCGCACTTCCTGAACTTAAAAATTTTCATCCGCTTGCACGTTTTTTTTGGAATAAAAATATGTTTTCTGGTTCAGCCGAGCGCTATTTTGAATTAATAAAGCGGGGTGAAGCAGGTAAGGGTGATCCTTTTCAAAGAGTTAAAGAAATTTTTTCTCAGCATAAGAATTTATTAAATAGCATGACTGCATGTGACATTGAGGTATCATTGCCGTCACTTTTAATGATGGCCGACAGGGTTTGCGGCGCTTTTGGGTTAGAGAATAGATCGCCGTTTTTTGATTATAGAATCGTTGAATTTGCTTTTTCCCTGCCTCAGGAAATGAAAATCAGAGAGTTTAAGACAAAATATATTTTACGTGAAGCTGCAAGGGGAATAGTACCTGATAAAATAATTGACCGACGGGATAAAATCGGACTTATTACTCCTATCTATAAGTGGTTTTCACAGGATTTATCTGAATGGTGTAATAGTATAACTAGCACATTTGATGAACGCAATATTCCCTTAAACCCTGGCAAGGATCGCGGCTTATATGATCGCTATAAATATATGAAATTGAGCTTAGAATTGTGGTATAGGATATTTATTGATAAACAGCTTAACTTAGATGCTGCTAAGAAAAACAAAAAAGAAATTATTTTATAAATCCTGCCATTTGCTATTTTTTTATTAAAAATCTTAATTTGTTATGAAAATTAAAATATTTCGTATTATGGATTATTGGATAGGCATTCCGCTTTGTTTTTTGTTTTCCTCTATACAAAGGTTAAGAAATATCATTATCCCGAAGAGAGGGAATACTCATACTGTAAAGTCAGTACTATTTATTCAGTTTGTTGAGATGGGATCTGCAATACTTGCTTATCGTGCCATCCAGACTCTTAAGGAAAAATATCCGAATATTACAGTTTATTTTTGGATTTTTAAAGAAAACGCAGATATTATTTATTTATTAAAAAATATTCCGGAAGAAAATGTTATAACCGTTCGAAATAATAACTTATTTTTATTTTTTATTGATACGGTAAAAACACTTTTTAAGCTTAGGAAAATGCGTATTGATACTGTTATTGATCTGGAATTATTTTCACGATATTCGAGTTTATTAGGCTTTTTAACTGGGGCTCCTATGCGGATAGGCTTTTATAGATTTTGTATGGAAGGTTTATATACTGGAATTCTTCATACGCATAAAGTTATGTATAACCATTATCGCCATATTAGTGAAAATTTTTTGACACTCGTGGATTCTATCAATAAACCCCTAAGCGAGGTTCCGATGGTTAAAATCAAGGGTGTTAAGGAGAAATTTCTTTTGCCTCATATCATATGTTCGGAAGTGAAAAATAATAAAATTCTTAGCCAGTTACTAGATGAGGCAGAGAGCGGGACAAGGTTAATTTTAATTAATCCCGGACTTGATAATAGGCTACCAATACGTTGCTGGCCGCATAATAATTATATTGAACTGGCTGAGAAAATTATTGAATTAAAGAATGTAAAAGTAATTTTAGTAGGCAAAGGATATTTGCCAGAATCATATTTTTTAAAATTTAAAAATACTGTTAATCTTGTTAATCAGCTTTCAATTTCAGAATTGCTTTCCTTGTGTAATATAGCTTCTCTTGTTATTAGTCACGATTGTGGCCTGGTGCATCTTGCTTCTCTCAGCTCTATTCATATTGTAGCGCTCTTTGGTCCGGAAACACCTTTGTTGTATGAACCCCTTACGTCTAATAAGAAGATATTTTATAAATATTTTCAATGCAGCCCATGTCTGTCTGCATACAATCACAGGAAAACAATGTGTAAAGATAATAAATGCATGCAGGATATAACTGTTGATGAAGTGTATAAACATATAACTGATTACCTTGCGAGGTAATATATTTTCGGAATGTTTTTTAATTTTTATAATTAACTATTTAGGTAAATAATGATACGCGATTATATAAATAATAAAGTTATTGGATGTGTTTTCTTATTGGTGTGTGCTTTTTTATTTCGTGTCAATAATGCCTTCTCTGAAGCGGGTGAATATAGCACCAATCCGGATGTTGTGATTATGAAAAAAGGAATAGATGCTGTAACGGAAGAGATGAGATTTGTGGCTTATTATGACTATGATTTTCATAGAGTATTTAAACGTCTTTCACAGTTTGTAAATAATTTCCCATATAATTCTTATAATATAGAAAAGGCCATAGAATTCATTAAAGAGATGGATTTCAGGTATGAATATGACCCGAAAAGATACCCACTCAAAGAAAAATTTTATTTTTCTTTTTTTAGTTTTTTAATTTTTGCCCTTCTCGTTGATTCAATCCTCATGAAAGAAAATAATAAAGAAATCCAATGAAAAGAATAAACATAAAATATTTTGCAATACTTCTGTTATTGATTATTCTTTTAATAGTTGCCCGTTTCTCTTTCTGGAACCAGAGTGCAAATAATGCTGAATTCCTTTTTCGGGGAGTACTGGCCAAAGATTTAACCGACGGCCTGAAGACTAATTTATTATTTTATAGGATGGCACCGCATGAGGGGGCAGAAACATTAGTTGGTTTTGTGGGAGCCTTCTTTTTTTCATTATTTGGAGATTCGTTTCTTTCTTTATTCATGGTATTGCTGTTTTTTCAATGTCTCATTCTATGTTTTATTTATATCTTTACCGCCGCTCATTTTAACTTAAATAGCGCAGTTATTGCAGGATTTCTATATGTTTTAGTCCCTTATAGTTTTATCCATCATTATGACCATGTCTTAGGTTATCATGCTGATTCTGTATTGTTTGCTTTGATTCTTTTTAGTCTGTTTTATAGAGTGTTTTTCCATGATAAAACCCATGATGTGTATATGGGAAAGCAAGCTTCCCGGGGAGCCAGGCTTTGGCTTTCTTTATTATTTGGAATATGCGGTATCTTGAGCGGGTTTGCCCTATATGTTGATTATAATTTTCTTATTTCATTATTTATAATGGGAGTTTTATGGTTTTTTCTGGACCCCTTTCTTTTTAAAAGAAGATATTTATATATTTTTTTATTTTTCTTTACGTTTGGATTTGCACCGTGGCTTTTAACTCACGGTTTTTTAAAAATTCCCGGAGGCAGAGAACTTCCACTATATGGAAGCGGGGGAAAGGTCCCTATTGTTAGAGCATTTTTTATAAAGGGGAAGGAAGCCTTAAGAACATTTGTTTTTCTGCAATATACATTAATGAGAGTCTTTTCATTGCAGTGGTTTCAAGAATATTTTCATTTTTACATTCCGAAAAGATCATTTTACTATATCATTTTGTTTTCATTGTGCTCTTCATTTATTGCAATGAGTAGTTATGTAATTAAGCGCTTGAGAGCTTTTTTCTCCTCATCAAAACGTAATCAAGCAGCTTCTGAGGAGTTTTCTTTAAAAGAGGGTATTGTTTTCATTTATGTTATGTTTTTCTTCCTCGCATGGTGTTTTCATCCTACAATGTGGCCTGATGAAATTTATCTGACATGTGCATACCCCTTTTTATTTATATTGGTGGGTATAGCAGTTGATAAATTATGGAGGATTAAGATATCTTTTTTAAGATTTCGTGCGGCCGGATTTGCATTACTTTTGGGTATTATTTTGAGCGGGACTTATTTTTTATATGATTCAATAAATACGGTTGATGCAAGACAAGCTATGCCGCCAGATAAGATAACCAAAATTAAGGGATATTCTTTAGCTTTTTATCCTCATTACCTATATCGTCAATGGAATTGTACCGATTATTTTATTTCGGATTTATGGAAGAGTACTTTATATTTTCAGAAAGTTTCTTTGAATACATTTTTTAAAATATTTTTTATATATTCTTTAAATTCTTATTATCATAACTGGCATTCATTATATAAAAGTTATCAATTTCTTAAGGATATCCAGCCGAGGCATCTTCCCTCAACATGTATTGCATACGGAATTACTATGGGAGACGGCTTGAGGGGTGAAACGTTTCCAATGATTAAGAGTATATTAAACACGATGTATACTAAAGATTATCAACATTATTTTTATGAGGGTATAGCCCTTAGTTATTGCAATAGAAGATATGATGAAATTTTTGATGATTTTTCAGAGAGTCTTGTTGACTTATGTGTACCTCAAGAATATCGTCATTATTTTTATTATGAATTAGGTCGGAGGATAGCGGAGAGGCATAAAAGAAATTTACCCATTGGACTATCGGTAATAGAAGATTTCCATAAACAGTATCATAAATATTTATATAAAGGTTTTGTAACGGTTCTTAGTGAAGATCAGATTGCTGATTTGTTCGATACCTATAGAAATGGAATGCCGATAGTATTAAAAGAGTGGTTATATTTTCATTATGGAGAATTATTTGGAATTAATACTTATCGCTTATATCTCCACAAAAAAGAGAGATTTGATACTAACAGCCTTAATAAGTATATAAAGAAAATGCCGGATGAATTTCTCCCGCATTTTTTATGGGGGGTAGGGAAAGGGCTTTATGACGTTGTTTTTCTGGAATATATCGGAGAACGTGAGTTGCGCCAATTCCAAAAAGAGCTCAAAGAGTCCTATGATTTTATTAATGAATTTTCAGATATAGAAAGTGAGAAGTCATTTATTTATGACGGCTTAGGCATAGGATTAAGCCTTAGTACCTTTGGACAGATCTTGTTTTATGATGAAATTATTTTAGAGAACATTTTTTCTGAAACGCTGCTTCCCTACATATATCAGGGATATCGAAGAGGCACTATTCTTAGGTATGGGAGTGATGAAGAAGTAATTGAAAGATTAATTGAGAAGCATGTTTCCTTGCAGTATAGGGATAATTGAGAAAGTGAATAAATAAAATTTTCTTATAGCTATGGTGAAAAAAATAAATTTTTATATCTTCTGGTATATGTTATAATTACGAAATTAAGTGGTGTATTTATTTATAAAAGGTACTTAAGTTATGATTCATTCATTTATTTTACATGAAAAAAATAAGCTTATTACTGATGTATCCTTCGACGAATTGAAGAAAATGCTCAAAGATAAGGATAAGCTTATTTGGGTTGATCTGGAACAGGCAACAGCTGAAGAGAATGAGATACTTTCAACTGTATTTGATTTCCATCCTTTAGCCATAGAAGACTGTACAAATATTAACCATCACCCCAAAATCGATAATTTTGAGGATTATTTATTTTTAGTAATGCATGCAGTAAATTTTAATTCACGAGAGGAAGAACTTTCTACCCTGGAGCTGAATGTTTTTTTCGGGAAAAACTATGTCGTCACCTATCATGCGCGTCCGATTAGAAGCGTTATACAAACAAAGGAAAGATGCCTTAAGAATCCTGTTCCCATAATGGGTAAGGGATCTGATTTTTTAGTATATACTATTTTGGACGCATTAGCCGATAATTTCATTCCAACACTGAATGCTCTCGATCATAGGATCGATGAAGTAGAAGATGAAATCTTCAGCGATTCTTCAAATGTATTGAATAAAATAATTGATATTAGAAACGACATCATTAACCTTCGTAAAGTAATAAGACCGCAAAGGAACATTATCAGCCAGTTAACACGTGGCACTCTTCCTTTCATACACAAGAGTAACGTGATTTACTTTCGTGATATTTATGACCTTCTGCATCGTATATCGGAACAAAGTGACGGCTATCGTGATATGATCAGTGGCGTTCTTGATACACATCTTTCACTCACATCTAATAGAATGAATCAGATTGTGAAAACACTTACTATTGTTGCAACTATTATGATGCCGCTAATGCTAATCACGGGTATTTACGGAATGAATTTTCATTATATGCCTGAGACTAATGCACGATGGGGATACTTTTTAGTTTTAGGTGTGATGGTTGTAATTTCCATATCTTTAGGTTTTTACATGAAGAAGAAGAAATGGTTCTAACGTATGGATTTTTCATTTTATAAGACTCCTTATTTTTATAACATAATATATACCTTCCTTTCATTTATTATTATCTATTTCATAACTCGTTTCTTAAGACGCTTGGTCAATATACATATTCAGGATTTGAAGCGACGGCATAGAATTAGGAAAGCCATATTTTATTGTTTTTCGGTCATTTTTATTCTTATTTTATTTGGCATATGGACTACGGCTCTTCCTTCTTATACCACCCTTGTAGGTTTTATTGGTGCCGGCTTGGCACTGGCACTGCATGAAGCTGTGCTGTGTATTGCAGGGTGGATTCTCATTAACGTTAAAAAAACTTATGAAGTCGGTGAAAGAATCGAAGCTAATAATATTAAAGGTGATGTTATTGACATAGGCGTTTTTCATACTGTCTTGATTGAAGTGGGGAACTGGGTCGATGCGGATCAGAGTACAGGCAGAATAGTATCCATACCTAATAGTTATGTGTTTCGACAACCCATTTTTAATTATACAAAAGAGTTTGAATATATTTGGAATGAAATTCCTATCTTGGTTACATTTGAAAGCAACTGGAGGAAGGGCAAAGATATAATCCTTGCAACAGCGCAGGAGAATGCGGATGAAACACGGCAGGCCATGAATAAACTGATTGAGAAAATGTCTGACCGGTACATGGTGCATTACAGCAAGTTAACTCCCGTCGTATATACGAGGATTATGGACTGCGGGGTATTACTTACTTTGCGTTACCTAACAGATGCGAAAAAAAGACGCACGTCAGCGGATAGCATTACACAAAAGATTCTCGATGCGTTTCAGCGCTTACCTGATATAGACTTTGCATATCCTACTACCCGGTTTTACCAGATGCCTGGAGAAGAGAAAAAATGAAGAGAAAATATATATAAACTTGTTAATTTTATAGATAATGTTAAGCAAGTTTTTCAAATCACAATAAGCAAATAACAAATCACAAACAAATTACAAGTTTTAATTACCAAAATTACAATAAGAATTAAAGTGATATGATGTTTTGTTAATTTGAATTTGTGATTTGTATATTGTTTGTGATTTGGTGATTGTAATTTGTTATTTCTATTTTAAATGTACATTTTAAAATCACATATTGTATTATTGGCAAAAAAAATGATTAAAAAAACCACAGTTTGATGCCGATTAATATAGGTAGATGTGAATAATGGCAAGGTATATAGAAAGTAGGTAATCGGTAGCTTTTAACTGTGGCTATTTTTTTGTTTTCTAATATATTGAAAAAGGAATAAAATGAAAAAAAGAATTTTTATTTATTTATCTATTTGTGTGGTATTGGCAAGTAGTTTGTTTTTAACGGGATTAAAGGAAAATGTAGGCTCTAAATACAAATATCCCGAAAATAATATTATTTTAATTTCTATCGATACATTACGGGCTGACCATCTTGGATGTTATGGTTATCACAGAAATACCAGTCCAAATATAGACCGTTTAACCGAGGAGAGCATAGTTTTTGATAATACATTTTCACATATTGCTTCAACAGTTCCGTCTCATATGACAATGATAACTTCCCTATATCCTTCGATTCATGAGGCATATCAGCTTAGTGCAAAGGTGATGGAATATTTTGAGTTATCTAAATCAATAGTGACACTTCCACAGATTCTTAAGAAAAAAAAATATACAACCGGAGCATTCGTATCACTTCCTGACGGCCATGGCTTTGGCAGAGGAGTTGATATGTTTAAAGATTGCGACTTGGTGCAGTGGTGTACTGTGGGAGAGGAGAAGAAAGAACCTTTTTTTTCGGATAATGAGTTGTTTGAATGGATTGAGGAAAATAAGGATAAAAAGTTTTTTTTATTTTTCCATACATATTCAGTTCATGACCCGTATATTTCGCCGGATTATGAATTATTTTCCGCTGACTATGACGGAGATATTCCAGACACATATGATGATTGGAAAAAATTAGATTTGGCTGAAATTTCTTGGCAGGATAAACTTCGCAAATCAAATCCACCGAGTGATGAATATCTAAGAGACATACAACATCTTATTGATCTCTATGACGGTTGTATAGCATATACCGATAGGCAGCTTGGTTTTTTGTTTAAAAGGTTAGAAAAACTTGATTTATTTAAAAAATCTATAGTTATTCTTACAGCCGATCATGGGGAGGAATTTAATGAGCATGGAGGGTTGGGGCATGGCGCGTTGTGGCGTGAACATCTTCACGTACCTTTAATAATTAAACTGCCTAATAATATAAAAAAGAGAATTAGAAGCGATGTGGGATTAATTGATATTGTACCAACTGTTCTTGATTTAGCCGGGATTAATTTCAAGCCTAAAAAATACTCATTCCAGGGAGAGTCGCTCCTTGGGGCAATAAAAGGAAGACCTAATATTCGTGATATTTATGCAGAATTTGCAGGACGCACAGGGCCTAATTATAAGAAGGATTTAGCATATTTCTTTTCATTAAAGACTAAAAAGTGGAAATATCTGGAGTGTGAGGATGGAGGGAGCAATTTGTTTAATATAATTTCTGATCCAGAGGAAAAAGATAATGTTATTTTCGATTATCCTACGGTTTCACAGACTATTATTCAAAAGTTACGCAACATTAATCAAAATAATAAGAAGTTAAGAAGCAGGTTGAAAGTAAATAAAACCACTTTTACTATCCATGATGAAGCCCTAAAGAGGTTAAGAGCTTTGGGTTATGTTAACTAGTACTTTTAGGGTTAAAGTGTAAGAATACATTCAAGAAAACGGTTTAGTCCTTTAGTAGCCCCACGTAATAGGTATATATCAATGAAAATATTTAAGAATGTCTTCTTTATCGGCATTGTTTTTTATTTTGCTAATATTGGCCTGGACAATATACCTTCCTGTTATGCATACGAAGATTTTAAAACACTGATATCTACCGCCGAAGAGTATGCCTCAGGGGGGGAATATGAACTGGCCTTTGATGAATATGAAAAGGCATTATATATTAATTCAAGTGATAGGCGTGCGGTTGACGGCTTGAATACTACATTTGAGTCTTTAATGGCGCAGTATAACAGGCCGAACTATTTCTCGAATAAAGAAAAAATCAGACGGGCTCAAAATTATCTTAAAAAAAGTAAAAAAATATATAATTATTTTTACAAGAAGCCGATTCATAAATTTTATATAGTCTTTGGATTACTAATTTTTATAGTCATTTTTGCAGATAGTATTTTTTATAAAATTTTTAAGAAAAAAGGACTTCCTTTATCTTCAAAAAGGCGTTTTGTTTGGCTAATAAATATTTTAATTATAATTTTATTGCTCTCTGTGCTTATCCCGTGCCGTTTGTCACTGTGGCGAGGAGCTG
>CAZLCT010000005.1:0-49914 GCA_964558015.1 uncultured bacterium
ACATATAGAAACACAAAAACTTAGAGTAGAAAATTATAGACTTTTAACATAGGAGATATTGATGCAGGGATGGACATTCCGTGGCTTGCCGAATATTATAAGACGGCGGATATTATTGTAGGGGAGGCCAGACATTTTCTTGAGACGAGTAACACAAAATTTGATTTAATATATTATGCCTTTTTAGATCCCAAGGCTATCCTTTCTGAGAATATTGTGCCTGATGTGAGTTTTCTTTATACGAGGCAAGGTATAAAAACGGCTTATAGTCGTTTGTCTGAAAATGGCTGGCTTATAATAAGACGGGTTTATATTAAAGCATTTGAGGAGGAATTTATTGAGCGCCACTGTAGCACATTAACGGCTGCCGGGATAAAAAGAGATCAGATTTTATTTCTAAAGTCAGAGAAGACTTATTCCCAAGGTGCGCTTGAACTTTGTTGGGCAGTTATTGTTGTGGCAAAAAATTCTGAGAGTATTTACAGGTTAAAGAATGAAGATACTGCTCGTGGTACCTTAATCGAAGCGACATGGAAAGTAAAAGAGGAATCTATCATTACTGATTCGCATCCTTTTTCATTTATACCGAAACTTAAATTTTCTTCTCTTTTGGATATAGACCTTTTGCGTCCGTATGTGCTTGTTTTTATTATTTTTTTGTTAATAGCGTCAGGATTTTTTATTTTATCAAGCCTTAGCTCAGTAAATTTCTTTTTATTGGGTTATGCGTATATGCTTTTTGAAAGTATTGTTATTTATCATTCTTTTTTATTGATTGGAAACCCTTCGTTAAGCGCCGGCATTGCCATTGGAGTTTTTCTTATAAGTAATTCCTTTGGAAGTATGTATTCGGAAAATTTTAAAAAAAAGAAGAAGCTATTATTTATCCTGCCTGCCGTTGTTTTTATATTCGGATTTTTCTTCATTGATTCTATATCATTTATAGTGAAATTTTCTCCTTTGATTAGGCTGCTTTGGTTTTCCCTCATTCTGTTTCCCTTGGGATTTTTAATTGGAACATTGTTTCCTATTTTCCTAAGATGTTTCATAGAAAAAAGCGTTTCTTATCTTTATTTTATCGATCTTATTGGATGTGCCGTGGCCCCTTTAACTTTTTCTTTTATGATGGTTATGTACGGACTTACAGCGCCTGTAATGGTATCGTTTATGTGTTATTTTATTGTGATTTTTATTTTAAATATGAGGGATTAGCTGATATAATGCAATTATTTGAATATAATTGTAAGCTGAATTTGCGATTCTTTTATTCATCCCGTTAGACAGTAAGCAAATATCATGATCTGACGGGATATAAGTTTTATGATTTTGAAGATTATATAAGGTTTTTACTTTATTTCATAGTTGTCTAACGGGATTCTTTCCGTAAAGGGATGTAGCCCCGCCCTTTCTGGTAACTAAGGAGTCGGAAAGGGCGGGACATCGCCCCAGAACGGCGTGGATAGAAACAATTGACAAAATTTATAAAAGAGGCTAAATTATATGCCTTAAAATATTGTATGCTCTTTTTATTTTTAAGAATAAAAAAATTAGTACCGTAACTTAGAGCAGAGTTTTTTGGCTTTTAAGTTACGTATTTTACTATATATAAAATAAAAATTATAAAACTAAGAAAAGGAAAAAACCATAAATCAGCATAGTAATTTATAAAGCTGTTTTGGCTTCATAGATTACGTGCTCATGAAAAGGAGGAGGAACGATGAAAGGATTAGTTGTGTTATTTATGGTAAGTGCGTTAATGTTGACTACTTGTGTATCTTTATATGCACAAGAAGAGCAGAATGATCAAGATACTTATGGTGACGAAGTTGCTTACAAGTTAAAAAGAGGCGTTCTTAATGTATTCAGTTGTATCGGCGAAGTCGGTAAAGGGATTAATGATGAAATGCAGGCTGCTGACAATCAGGCTTTTGGCGCCCTTACAGGTGTTTTTACAGGAACCGGGAAAATGATTCTTAGAGCTGCAAGCGGTATCTATGATATCGTTGTATCTCCTATTCCTCATATGCCTACTTTCCCAGTTGAGCCGGAAATGTTGTATACTGGTGAGAAACCGGAAAAGCCACAAAGAATTATAGACGCAGAAGTTCCTAGCAAGTCTTAATCTTAAGGGAAAGGTATAAAGAAAGTTTTTTAATTTTAAAATGCCCTTTATTTTTAAAAAAATAAGGGGCATTTTTTTATGTCTTTTAGAAAAGTGTAAGTTGATGTTCTTCTTCTGTTTCTTTTCGTTTGTATTCACTTTTATGCAATTCAGTTAATTCTATTTCGATGTCATCAAGAAATATACTTCGTTCAAGCTGGTATTGCCTGCCGAAAAGAAATCGTTTTTTGGCGTGTGTTAGGAAGAGAATTTTTTTTGCGCGTGTCATTCCTACGTAAAGAAGTCTCCTCTCTTCATCAATATCGCATTGCTGATTTTCAAAAAGGGAATACGGGATAAGACCGTTCTCGCAGCCCACTATAAAAACACAATTAAATTCAAGCCCTTTGGCTGCATGGAGACTCATGAGAGTAACGTTTTCAGTGTTAGGTTTATACATATCCACATCGATGCCAAGTGCAGTAAAGTCTAAAAATGCTTTTGTGGCATTACCGAAATCCTGTGCAATAGTAAGCAGTTTTTTAAACAGTTGTTCGTTTTTTCCCCTTTCTTTGAGAAAGTAATTATCGATAATCGAGGTGAGAAAATTTTGCAATCCCTTTTTGTCCAGCAGATTTTTTAATTCAATGATTTCATGATGAGTTATAATTTTTTTATCAAGAACCTCATCCTTCAAGAATGAATTATCAGGATTATAGGCCAATTTTAGAATTGTAATAACTGATCTTATCGGCTCTTGCCGCAGGAAGGAATCATCAGCAACTGTCTGATAAGGAATGCTGTGGTCATTAAAGGCTTTCTCGATGACTTTCATTTGAGCCTTTGTCCTGGCAAGAACGGCAAAATCAGAAAGACTTGAAATTTCCTCATGAGAATTCCCTTCGGTTATGTCGCTATCCATTGAGTAAAAACGTAGTCCGCCCATCATGCTCTCGATAGTGCGCGCAACATATTCTGCTTCACTTTTATCTGAGGCGTTAGGAGCAATAGTAATTTTTACTCCTTTATGCAGGGCTTCTAGGCAGGATGAGTTTTTGATAATATTGCCTGATGCAGTAAGTATATGTCCGCTGCAGCGGTAACTTGTCTTGAGACTGTACATTGCCGAGCCTGGATAATCATTCATGAATTTTTTTATGAATTTTATATCTGCTCCCCGGAATCCATAAATTGCCTGATTAACATCACCGATAACGCAGAGGTTTGAGGCCTCATCGGGCATAAGCATTTTAATTAAGGTGTATTGGGCGTAGTTGATGTCTTGATATTCATCAACAAGAATCCATTTATACTTTTTCTGATATGAGGCTAAAATCTCTGGATACGTGCGGAACATTATAATTGTTTGATAAAGGAGGTCGTCTAGGTCAAAAGCATTCTGTTCTTTAAGCAGTGCCTCATATTGAATAAAGGCTTGAGCAACTGAAGCATCTTTAATATTAGCCTGTGTTTTTAAGTTTTGTTTTATTTTTGTTATATCAAAGGCTAACTGCCGGGTATGTTTTTTCCCGCTCTTCATTTTTACCGCAATTATACGTTCTTTATCCTCTTCATCAATCAACGAGAAGTTTTGTCTTCTTCTTGCTTTTTCAAAATATTCTTTCAGTATGGAAAGGCCTAGCGAGTGAAAGGTAAGGATGGTGGATTTTTCTAAGACACTCTTTGATTGTAATAGGTGGCTTAGGCGGTATTTCATTTCATTCGCGGCTTTATTGGTGAATGTAACAGCGAGGATATTTTCAGGCGATACCTTTTTTTCCTGTAAAAGCCAGGCGATACGGTGAGTAAGCACGCGTGTTTTGCCCGTGCCAGGTCCTGCAATAATTAGAGCGGGTCCGTGAAAGTGTCTGGCGCACTTTTGCTGCTCTGGGTTGAGCTCTTCAAGGGATTTCCTAACCGAGATAGATTTTTGTGATTTTACTTTTTCAACCTCCTCTGATGGCTGTGATGAGGGAGAAATTTTAAGATTTTTGTATTCTTCAAGATTAAAATTGAGAATTTTACGCTCAGGTGGTCTTTTGGGAATTTTTTCTTCGATAAGGTCTTTAAATAAAGAGTCTTTTGTCTTCATAGCTTTTATTTCACCTTCGGCAAAGACTTTTATCTGGCCGTATTCTCCGTCAAAGCCTTCTTTAATATAAATTTCTTTATTGCGCATTCGCCGTACGGCCTCGGCAATGATTTCATTGCTTTTTTTCTCGAGTTTATCAATTGGACAATTAAGCAGTACTTCAAATTCCGAGCCAATTTTTTTTATAAGAGCATTGTATGCATGATTTACTTGTTTTGTGTTTGGTCCGGTGCGCATAATTTCTGATAAAATTTCTTTTAAAGGAATAAGAGAATAAAATGGGGACCTGCTTTTTCTTTCTGTAATGTCATCCCTGTCAGCTAGTTCGGCAACGCGGTTCATTACACCAATAGTAACTTTCCTGCCGCATACAGGACATATAGCCTTGTTTTTAATTGTTTCCACCGGATTCCAGCACACACCGCACTTACGATGGCCGGCATAATGATATTTTCCCTCTTGAGGAAAAAATTCTACTGTACCGAGGAAATGACGGGGATCGGCTGACTTTATTGCATGGATGATTGCATCATAGGATAAGTCTGTATCAAAGAGGTTTGCTTCCCGGCCTAATTTTTCCGGTGAATGAGCATCGGAGTTTGAGATAATTGTGTATTTATCGAGGAATGAACATATCCAGTTCATAGGTGGATCGGAGGACAGGCCTGTTTCTACCGCGAAAATATTGTCTGCAAGGTCGCCGTAACATTCTTCAATAGTGTCGAAACCTGACTTGTCACCAAGTACAGAAAACCATGGTGTCCATATATGAGCCGGAATGAAGAAAGTCCGGCTTGAGGAATTCAGTGCTATCTCAAGTAGGTCACGTGCATCAAGCCCTAAGATAGGCCGACCGTCTGAGGTTATATTACCTCCAAGTTTAAGGAGTTCGTGCTGAATACGCTCCACAGTCTCAAAATCAGGGGCAAAAATTAGGTTATGTACTTTACGTACTTTGCCGTGTTTTTTATAAATTGTACTTATTTCAGAGGTGAGCATAAAACGAACCTGGGGCTCATCAGTGGATCCGGAAGGGATTGAGGTAGCATGATTTTTTCTTAAATTTTCTTTTAATTTGAAGAGGCCATCTTCAGCCGGTATTAATTTTTCTTTAATTTCTTTAATCCAGCCCGGATGGGTAAAGTCCCCAATACCTATGAGGCTGATTCCTTTGATACGTGCCCAGTAATCGAGTTCCTCCGGTACAAGGGTCTTGCTTGTAGATATTGAATAGTGAGAGTGAATATGGAAGTCACCGATGAATTTCATTGTTTTGTTTTTAATTAGAAGCGAGTGGTTATTTTTAAATAAAGGTGCATACTATTGTATACTTAATGATTATCGAATCAACTACTTTATTAATCAGCTTTATCCCTAAGGGGCTTGCTTTTTTAAACGATTAGCGTTACTCTAGTATCCCTATTAGCGAGGTAAAGTATGAATAATATATATATTGGAACCTCAGGATGGAATTATAAACATTGGGTTAGGCTTTTTTATCCTGAAGAGTTACCCGCAAGAGAATGGCTTGGGTATTATTGCCGGCATTTTAGTACTGTAGAGATAAACAATAGTTTTTATCATTTGCCTTCCACTGAAACATTCAAAAAATGGTATAAGGAATCTCCGGATAGTTTTATCTTTTCAGTTAAGGCGAGCCGTTTTATTACACATATGAAAAAGTTAAAAGGCACTGAGGAGGCAACAAATAATTTTTTAACTAATGCTTCTTATTTAAAGGAAAAATTAGGACCCATACTTTTTCAATTGCCCCCTTATTGGAAGGTAAATGCAGAGCGTCTGGTTTCTTTTATAGATCTTCTCCCTAAGAGGAGGAAATATGTTTTTGAATTCAGGGATCCCTCTTGGTTTAATGATGAGGTGTTTAATGTTTTAAATAGTAAGAATGTCGCATTTTGTGTTCATGATATGATACGTAGTGGTTGCCCCAGAGTAGCTACCGGCTCATTTGCTTATATACGTTTTCATGGTACAACGTCTAAATACAGGGGAAAATATTCACAAGATCAATTAGCAGAATGGCTTTCGTTCATAAAGGAATGCCAGAGGGGTAGTGATGTTTATGTCTATTTTAACAATGATCAGAACTGTTTTGCCGTGGAGAATGCACGTGAGCTGGATGAGATGTGCGCATGATATAAAAGTAAAAATGAATAAATATTTTTTATATTCGTTATATAAGTAAAAGTAAGATTAAAAATTTTATAGGTTCTATTATTATCCATTAGTGGCAAAATTTTAAAAATCAATAGCTTGTGAATATATAATATGTAAATTTTAACCATTAAGAGGAGGAAAGATTATGAAGAAGGGGAAAAGGATTTTTTCTGGCAAAGTTTATTTTCTTATGCTTTTAGTCGTGATTTTTTACGGCCTATCCTTTGTGTTGAATCCAATACTTTATGCTGCGGATGAAGCAGATGCCGAGAAGAGCCAGCAAACTTCAGAGAGCGGGTCTGATGTTTGGGTTGATGAGGAAGATAATTATTTTAGCGAATGGAACCCGCGGGAAGATATGGCTAAGATGCAGAAAAATATGGGGGAGATGTTTCGCAATATGTTGAAGCACGGTCTGTCACGCTCTTGGTCCGAAAATAGGGGAGAGGGCTATCCTGAATTTGACCCGAATATAGACATAAAAGAAGCTGAAGGCGATTATTTTATTTATTTGGATTTACCCGGAATGGATAAAAGCAAAATTTATGCTGATGTTACTGATAACATATTGACGATTCACGGTGAACGTGAAATTGACGTGGAAGAAAAATCTGAAGATACTGATGGTGAATATAAATATTATAGGAGAGAACGTAGTTTCGGTAAATTCCAGCGCAGTATAACCCTTCCTGAAAATGCAGATACAGATAAAATAGCAGCTAAATATGATAACGGGGTTTTGGTTATAACGGTACCTAAAAAGAAAATAGAAGAAGAGCCTAAAAAGACTAAAGATATTAAGATTTTATAACTGCCTTTATTAAGTAAAGTTTGAGGGAAATACCTTTTTTAAGGCTTGACCATTATATTCCTTTCAGTCACAGGGATAAATTATCCCATTGGCCCTCCTGAGGAGTTAACTCTTCAAAAGTGGTTGACAAAAAGATATATTTAAGTAACATCTTAAGCTATACCGTTAATATGTAATTGGTTATTTTGTCTATATTTTCCATTAAAGGGACCCAGATGGAACAAGAAAATATTGAAATTCTTAAATCTAAATGTGGCAAAGTCAATTTTGAAAAACTTACTGCATTGAATAATCAGCATGTGCTTAATTTTGTTGCCAGATATGTAGAACACTGTAACCCTGACTCTGTTTTTGTGCGTACTGATAAATCTGAAGATATTCTTTACATTCGCAGTAAGGCTGTTGAGTTAGGGGAAGAAACCGCACTGGCCCTTAACGGTCATACGGTTCATTTTGACGGTTATTATGATCAGGGACGAGATAAACAAAACACGAAATTTTTAATTAGCTCTGAATTAAATTTAGGTTCAAATCTCAATTGTATTGATCGGGACCAGGGTCTTGCAGAGGTTAAAGAGTTAATGAAAAATAGCATGCAAGGAAAAGAAGTTTTTATATTATTTTTGTGCCTTGGTCCGGTTAATTCAGAATTTTCACTCTACGGCATTCAAATTACCGATTCCGCATACGTAGCCCATTCCGAGGACATATTATATAGACCTGCATATGAGGCATTTAAAGAGGCAGGGGAAAAAATAGAGTTTTTTAAATATGTCCATTCTGCCGGGGAATTGGAAAATCATGTAAGTAAGAATGTTGAGAAGAGGAGAATTTATACCGATTTTGTTAATTCCACCGTTTATAGTGTTAATACACAGTATGCAGGAAATACACTTGGTCTGAAAAAGCTCTCCCTCCGCCTTACTATAAATAAGGCAGATAAAAGTAATTGGCTTTCAGAACATATGTTTGTCATGAACGTGTTCGGTCCTAATAATCGTAAGACCTATTTTACTGGGGCCTTTCCCAGTGCCTGCGGGAAGACGTCGACTTGCATGGTAAAGGGTGGCTCTATAATAGGTGACGATATTGCTTATTTGAGAAAAAGAGATGGGAATGTATTTGCGGTAAATGTTGAGCGTGGTATCTTTGGAATTATCAGGGATGTAAACCCTAAGGATGACCCTTTGATCTGGGATGTTTTGACTCAGCCCGGAGAAGTTATTTTTTCAAATGTGCTTATTAATAAAAAAGTTCCGTATTGGCTCGGAAGTAAACAAGATGTACCTAGTGAGGGAGTAAATTTTTCCGGCAAATGGACAAAAGATAAGACTGATGATAACGGCAAGTCGATCCCGTGTTCTCATCTTAACGCACGCTACACTATAAAATTAAACGAATTGAAGAACTGTGACCCTGAATACGAAAATCCAAAGGGGGTTAAAGTCAGCGGCATTATTTACGGTGGGCGTGATTCGGATACATGGCCTCCTGTGTTTCAGAGTTTTGACTGGAATCATGGTGTAATAACAATTGCAAGCTCGCTCGAGTCAGAGACAACTTCCGCAACGTTAGGAAAAGAAGGTGTACGTAAATTTAACCTAATGGCCAATCTTGATTTTTTATCTATCCCTATCGGTAAATATATTCAGAATCATCTTTCATTTATTAATGATGTTGAGGAAGTGCCTCTTATTTTTGGAGTTAATTATTTTCAGAAAGATAAGAAAGGAAAATATTTAACCGGAATGCAGGATAAGCGGGTGTGGCTTAGATGGATGGAGTTGCGCGTTCATAATGATGTAAGGGCCTTACATACACCGATTGGATTGATTCCAGAATATGAAGATATTAAAAAATTATTCGAGGATACTCTTGGGGAGAAATATTCTAAGGAAAATTATCAGCAGCAATTTACTTTACATATCCCGGAGAATCTTTCCAAGATAGAAAGAATCAGGGTGCTGTATGATTTTAACTGTACAGACGTACCCGATATTTTGTTTCAGATGCTTGATGAGCAGAAGAGGAGACTCATTCAACTCAAGGGATCTCATGGTGATTATGTTTCCCCGTTTATTTTCAAAGAAGTATAATTTTTTTAAAGTATTTACAAGTTCAATAGATTAATTTTTTCCTCATCCCCCCCCCATAGGGGGTATTTTTTTAATATTAACTCCAAAAAGGAGTTAATATTAAAAATAGAAGCCTAAAAAATATGGTATAAAAAGTAATTGATTAATAAATGTGAAAATACTACAATAATTATCAATAAGGTTTAATATTATTTCTATAAGAGGGAAATTCATTTTAATCAGGAAACAAAGATAGACCTTCTTATAGAGGGAAGATTGTAAGAAAAAGGTAGAATCAGCTTCGTGAGACTTCAAAGCAAAATCGAAGGATATTAAAATTTTTGACGGGGTCCTATTAGGATGAGTGGACCTCGTTTTTTTATATATGAAGTAAGGGGATTTTTTAGAAAGTATAGGGATATTTTTAAAAAAGGGGGATATGCTTGTGAAACGAGTTTTTGTTGGCGTTACTGTAACATTGATTTTTATGACGGTATTTCTAACTAATAGTGAGGCAGCAGAAAAAAAGATTGAAAATGGTAAAAAAGTAACATTTGATTATGTATTAAGCATTGATGGTCAGCAATTGGAGACCTCAGAGACAACAGGTCCTTTTGAATATATACACGGAGAAGGTGGAATCATTAAAGGGTTAGAGAAGAGGATTGAAGGGCTTAAAGTCGGTTCTGAGAAAACAATCACCGTGCCTTCCGCTGAGGCCTATGGTCCTGTGAGGCCTAATGCACTTCGCGAGTTTCCTAAGTCTTCTTTTCCTGAAAATTTTGAACCCAAGGTTGGGGCAATAATACAGCTCCAAAATCAAAGTGGACAGAAATTCCCTGCGACGATTCAAGAAGTTAAGGAAGATACAGTGATGCTTAATTTAAATCACCCTCTTGCAGGTAAAGATTTACAATTTGATGTTAAGATTGTAGATATTCAATAAAAGCTTACTCGGTGAGTTTGCAGCTATGATAAGTAAAGCAGAAAGAAAGGTAAAAGGAGGTTAGGCGCATATGGTAAAAGGTACAGTGAAGTGGTTTGATGTAAAAAAAGGATATGGTTTTATTGCGACTGAAGATGGGAAAGATGTATTTGTCCATTTTAGCGTAATACAGGGCGATGGATTTAAGTCCTTAGAAGAAGGACAGCCGGTTGAGGTAGAGGTGGAAGAAAATGCAAAAGGATTAACTGCTAAAAGTGTTGTAAAAAAATAAAGAAGTTTTTTTAGATTTAGCGGTCTTTTATAGAGAATCAGAATTTCGATAAAAATATTTTTTGCTTTTACTATGCGTGTGCCTTTCATATGAATTTTGTTTATCGAGAAGCAGAAAGTTATATCAATTGATAAAAAAGGGGTAAATATTTACCCCTTTTTTTATTATATAAAATTAATATAGTTAGCATTGCGGAATGAATAAGATTGCGTATAAATTACCAAAAGAATTTATTTCACGAATTAATACGTTCCTTCCTAAAGTATCTGTCCGCATATTAAATGCTCTCACAGCCTCACCCCTGACAACATTTCGAATAAACCGCATTAAAATTGATATCGCGAGATGGAAGATGTATATGAAGCAGGAACATATTCTCACCCAGAGCGTATCCTGGTCTAAGGAGGCATTTATATTGAAGAACATGTCTCAGCGGCAATTGCAGGAGACTTCAGCATATCAAGAAGGTTTGATTTATTTGCAGAATTTATCAAGCATGGTGCCAGTAATCCTGATGAAGCCAGCCCCAGGTGAGCGGATTCTTGATTTATGTGCAGCTCCGGGAAGCAAAACAACACAAATAGCTAGCATTACTGATAATAAGGCTTCTATTGTGGCAGTAGAGAAAATAAGGCCGCGTTTTTTTCGTCTCCGTGCTAATGTGGAAAAGCAAGGGGTTACTTCTGCACGTCTTATGTTGGGTGACGGTAATGCAATTGCCCGGAAGTTTCCTGAATATTTCGATAAAGTTTTATTAGATGCTCCATGTAGTTCAGAAGGGTTATTTAATGCTCACAACGACCGGACATATTCTTATTGGTCGTTGCGCAAGGTAAAAGAAATGCAGTATAAGCAGAAACGTCTAATTTCAGCGGCATGGAATGCTCTCCAGAAGGGAGGGACAATGGTTTATTCGACTTGTACATTCTCGCCCGAGGAAAATGAGGAAGTCATTAATTGGCTCATTAAAAAGTTTCCTGATGAAGTTAAGGTCGAAGAACCACAACTGCCGTTTCCTAATTATATTAAGGGATTAACCAATATGGGTGAAAAATCGTTCAACCCTGATATACGAAAGACACGGCGAATACTCCCCACTGAGGCCATGGAAGGTTTTTTTATTGCAGTTTTACGAAAAGTATAGACAAAGATCATTACATCCCCCGCCCCTTTGGGGCACCCCCTTTTTTAACCCCGTTAGAGAATATAAAAAATAAATATTAAGGAATTTAATCTATTAACAAAAATTAATTAAGCCTTCACGCTTTCTTCAATTCACCTCTCTAACGGGGTTAAGGGGAAATGCTAAAAAAATTAATCCCACCTATAAAGGGGGGTAAGGGGGGTGTTCCGGTCTGTTGTCTTATCCCTTTATTGCACCCGATAGATAGCCTGCCCTTAAATATTTCTGAAGTACTAAAGTTAAGATAAGTACCGGCACGGTAATAAAGACTGCATAAGTCGCTGAGGAGAATATATCTCCGCGTGATATGTAGTAATACATCTTCAAGGGCATAGTTGGATTTGCCAGAGTCAAATAGGATGCATAAATAAATTCATCCCAGGAAAGCAGAAATGAGAATATTCCGGCTACGCTTATTCCGCCGAGGGAAAGAGGAATAATTATTTTCACAATAGCGCCTAGGCGTGAGCAACCGTCAATGTATGCTTGTTCTTCAAGCTCGCGAGGGAATCCTGAAAATACTCCGACCAGGATGAAACAGGTTACAGGTAGAATTCGTATTACGTGTGCGAGCACTAATCCTAGAGTCGTATCAAAAAGCCCCATCCTCATGAAGGTTGTTGAAACCGAGAGAGCAATACTTATTTCTGGGATCATGCGTGTTACGAAAATTGCAAGAAGAAGGAAATATCTCGTTTTGTAATTAAACCGGGCTATTGCATATGCAGCAGGCAGAGCAATAAAAAGAGCTAGGAGACTTGCCGAAAATGCGGTTAGGATACTTTTGTAAAGAGGCATAAAGAAGGTGGGACCCGATTGCAAGACATCACGAAAGTGATTGAGAGTAAACTCCTTGATTAGATATGTGGGATTTTGACTGAAAATTTCAGACGGATTGCTTATGGATATTTTTATCATGATATAGAGAGGGAAGAGGAGTAAAAGAATAAAAGTAAAAGCTATAAAAAAAAGAGTTAAATTTTTCAATATTTTTTTCATTAAAATGCTTGAATTCCTTTTTTGCCCGCTGCTTTAATATATAAAGATACTGCAAACAATATAATGCAGAGTAAAAGCACAGAACTTGCAGCGGATAAATACTGATTGTTATATTCGGTATATTCTAAATATGAATATGTACCTATGACTTTAAGATTATGCCCCATTAGAATCAGGGGAAGAGCAAATATTCTGAATGCATCAATGCCGCGGATAATAACGGCAATAGTAATCGAAGGCAGAAGAAGAGGAAAAGTTATGCGTCGGAAGATATAAAATGAGGACGCGCCGTCTATACGCGCTGCTTCGTAAAGATTACGGTCAATTGCCTCAATGCCCGCCAGGAGTATAAGCATAACGAGAGGAGTTACTTTCCAGCAGTCTGCAAAAACAATCATTAGAAGACTTATTATGCCGCCGTCCCTCCAGAGAATAGGTGAATCAATCAGGCAAAGATCAATAGCTATTTTATTAATCCATCCGGACGTTGCAAAAAGATAGCTCATAATAACTCCCACCACTACCGTCGGAATGGCAAGGGGAAGAATAAAAAGCGGCCTTAAGAATCTTAATGATTTTGATTTATGAGACAAAAGCAGGGCAAGAATTAATCCCAGGCTGATTTCTATTGCGAGGCTGACGCATGCAATGAAAACAGTATTAAAAAGGGTTGTCTTAAAGTCTTCCAGAGTAAATAATTCTTTATAATAAGCTAAAGTAGGAATGCCTCTTTGACTGTCTAGTAAGCTTATTATGAATGTATGGATAATTGGGATTACCGTAAAGATTGAAATAAAAAGGATGAGTGGAATAAGGCAGATGATTTCAAATCTAAAGAGTGGGGTCTGACACCATTTAAAAAATGGTGTCAGACCCCACTCTTTAATGAGTTGTGGAAAGCCACATTGTTTTTGCATTTTCGAACTGTGCTTTATATTTTTTGAGTGTTTTTTCAATAGGGGCATTCTCCATTACAATGGAACGGAATGCTTCATTAATATATTTTGACCATACAGGCCACCAGGTAACCTGCTCGCGAAAAATGCCGTGCTCAAGCGCCTTCTCTACTGAAGAAAAATAAGGCCTCAGCCATTCTGGAATTTGTCCGTATGCGTCATGCCTTATTGATGGCCAGCCAAGTTTTGTGACCAGTAGTTCTTGTACAGTTTTTGACTGCATAAAGTAAATAAACTTTAAGGCCATTTTTTTGTTTTTTGTATTTTTGGCAATGCCGATTACATCCCCTCCGATGACATGAATTTCTCCTTGAGGTCCCTGCCATCCGCTGTATGTTTTTATAAAATCAAGCCCGTATTTTTTAACCAGGACCATTACACCAAAAGGCCAGTTCTGAGCAATATATGCTTCCTGCCGGGCAAGGATATCATTGGTGCTGTCCCACTTTGCACGTTTTGACTCTGGCGAAAGATAGGGGGCAATACGCTGAAGAAAGGAGAAGGCTTTTATACAGCCTATATCGTTAAATTCATATGGATTGCCTCCTGCCTGAGAGATAAGTTCATACAGTTGTGTTGCAGTCGAATTACCTCCGTATCCTTTAATAAGAATCCGTCCGATGCCTTCTTTTTCTTTAAATAATTTTGAAGCATTTATTAGTTCACCCCATGTCATAGGAGGGGAGAGGTTATATTTTTTAAATGCGTCTTCATTGTAATAAGTAATCTGTACATTAGGCCTGAGAGGCATGAATAGTAATTTCTTATCAAAGGTGCATGCCTCGATTAAGCTGGGCAGGACCTCGTGAGGGATGTCTTTTCTGTAGTTTGATAAATCCAGGATAAGATCTTTTGCAACAAGAATGGAAAGGTTCATATTGTCTTGGGCAAAAACATCTATTTCGGATTTATCAGCTAACTTAAGTGCCTCTAATTTAGTGGCCAGCTGTCCTGAGTCTATCTGATATGATTTTATGGTAATTTTATGCCGTCTTTCGAATTCGGGAAACACATAAGTACGCATCACTTTCCATTCTTCTTCACTAAGACTCATGGTGACGGTTAAGGTATTGGTGGGAGATGAGGGGGAGCAGCTGCTCATTATGAATAAAAAGAGGATAAATAAGACGTTAAATTTACGGGGCATTATTTTTCTTTGAACTAAATTTAGAATCGATTTTGATATTATTTTAAAATTTATAAGCCAGTGATGACTGCAGGCACAGGTCATTATTCCTGGCCCCTTCAGCCGGCTCGTTTTCATATTCGTTTATGAGACTGATTTTAAAAGATAGATTTTCTGTTATAGGATTTGTAAGTGTTGAGGTTGAAATTAACCGGTATTCATTTAAATCGTCGATGGAATGATAACTTGCCAGTTCTTCTGATAATCGTACATCACTTACTATGTTCCACTCCGCATAAAGTCTCGGAGTAATTTTTCCTGTTTCGCTGTTTTCGGTTTCATTATTGTATTCTATGTATTCATAACCTGCCCCTACTTCTGTCATTAATTTGAACGGGTCTTTATCAGAAAACCAGTATCCAATACCTGAAGCAGGTATGATCCGGTAGTCTATGTTTGCGAACTTGTCATGGTCGGTTTCATTTTTAAAAAAGTGGTACCATTTTTTTTCTTTCCAAAACTGTAAGCAAACCTGGCAAGGGTATACCATTTTTGGTCATCCATTTTATTGTTTGATGATGACTGATTAGCATTTCCTTTTAATGTCGTTTCTGTCTTGTCGGTTTTTCTATTGATTATTCCGGCTATGTGAGATGAATCTTTTTCAGTGTTTCCAGTCTCAAGGTTATATCCTGCCTCAAATTCACGTGTCCATTCAGCTATTATTTCAGCTTCTTCTAATGCCTTCTTCTCTGGGGCTTCAGAAGAAATAATTTTTTCGATTACTTCTTTATTGATGTTTACTGTGCCGAGGAATTGTGTATTAAAGACAATTACGTTATTCATCTCTTCGGTCACTGAACCGCTTAGCCGGTCGCCGTTTTTTAAATAGATCATCTCTTGCGCGTATAGATGAGGGGCTGATAGAAGTATTATAAAAGTGAAAAATAATAATTTATTTATTTTCGTCATATGAACGGGACTCCTTTTATTTACAGTTTTAATTTTTAAAAAGAATATTTTTTTATATAATTATTATATTAATGGGATAAGGGGAAAGAATCAAGCTAGAACATGAGACATGCTGGAATTCTATTATTATTAAGGTAGGAAGTAAAATAAGACAAAGATAAAAGGGACCTTATTAAAGGTTTAATAAGTGTTTTGAGAAAAAAAGCTATTTCACTCGTCCCTGCCAGAACCTTTTCATCACATCGTAGTAATTATCAATACCCTCTTCATCTAATTCTTTTAGATTCGGCGTAACTGTGAGAAACGATATATGTTTTTCCTTAAGGCGTTGAGTTATTCCTCCTGTGTGGAATCCACCAATAATAAGTGTCGCTAGGGGCGAATTAAATTCGTTTGTTGCTTTAACAATATTTTCGACAATGGCATCATCCCGTTTATTTACCGCGTGATAAAAACTCTCCGCACTTTTTTGAAGCTCATCCAGGGGAAGCTTTACAGTTAAGGTAGGGAAATAGGATTGTAAATAGTCAATAAGCTCTCTTAGGAGGTTTCGTCCCTGGGAGAGTTCTTCTGCGTAATAATTATATTCATCACGATTCAATGTAAAGCTTAAAATTTTACTTATAATAGAAAAATTTCTAAGAGCCTGTATTAGTTCCTTTTCTTCGTCTGTGTATGCAAGCTTCGTGAGGAGTTCATCCTCGAGGGATTCTTTCTCTTTTATAAAGGAAATCATTTTTGTTGAAATTAAGCTTTCCCTGAGCTTTCCAAATTTAAAAAGTTCAGGGTAGTCTTTTAATTTTATGATGCCGGCTGTATACAAATCGAATACCTTATCTATGCTTACTGAACTATTGTTTGTTTGGTTAAATCGAGCAATTTCTTTATCTATTTCTTCAGCGTTTAAATTTCCTAAAGCCTGCGATGTTTCGAAATACCGCGCCAGGGTTTTATAATTTTTTAGGTCTATATTATACTGAAGACTAAGAAGACGCAGGTATTCAAGACGGCCCTCAATGTCTTTGGTTTGCATGTTATTTTGCATAGCGGTGTAGAATGAAGCGAGTTCTGAAGATAAGATAAGGGAACGTAATTCTTGAAGTTTTGAATCAATTTCATCCAGTAATAATTGAATTGAATTATGATGTTCAGCGATATCCATAAAATGCCGGTAATTTGATTCATACAGGCTATCATCTTCAATTCCGACAAATGTAAAGTTCCCGCCTTTTGCATGAAGATATTCTGCGGCACCGATCTCGCCTGCTTCTAATTTGGCATCAAGATATTTATTTAGTTCCTCTGTATTTTTCCCCTTTTTTAAGACGTTTGTTTCAATCGGACCGTATGAACCGCCTTCCTGCAGTGCAAGCGGAGTAGCAACTATTTCCGAATTTATCATATCGAAGTTGAAATATTGAGTGAGCATTATGAGTTGTTTTTGAACCGAAGTATTGCAGTGTGCATCTTCAAGGATAATAAGGGCACCTGATGCATTATTGTCGGTAAATATTTCTTCTACTCTATAAATTTCTGTATCTCGGGCATGCTTGCGAAGAAAGGCATTAAGAGATTGTGATGCAAAACCAGACGTAATATGAAAAGAGAAGATAAGTATAAAAGATAATATAATTTTAGGAGATTTCATAGGCTTTTTAATAAATATAAATATTAATAGTTCTTTTTTCGATTGTTAAAATCAAATTGTATCATGTAAATACATTCCTAACAAGGAGAGGAGCTTAGTAATAGTGCATAACATAAGAGTTTTTAAAGGGTTATTGAAATATGACTAAATTTTAAGGTTATTGACAAAGAGTAATAAAGTGTATATACTTAACACTTTAATGAAAATCATTATCATTAATAGGGATTACCGGCATGCCACAAAGATTTAGGAGAGGGCGCAAGCAGTCTCAGGAAAGATTTTTTGGATGCGGTTCGAGAATGACAATCCCGCGAAAAGTTATTCTGGATGTATTAAAAAATACCGCTAAACATCTCAGTGCTGAAGAAGTTTTTTTAAAAGTACATAAGATTTGTCCTACTATCGGTCTTACGACGATATATCGCAATTTAGAAATTCTTGTTCGAGGGGGAGTCTTATCAAAATTTGATTTCGGCGACGGTCGGTCACGATATGAATTCTCACACGGAACAGATAAGGCCGGACACCATCATCATTTAGTGTGTAAAGGATGCGGACGGGTTATTAATTATTCAGATTTTATGACCGAAGAGGTCGCTTTTCTCAGGAAGACTGAAAAAGATTTTGCAAAGAAATATAAATTTAAAATCACGGACCATCTCATCAGGTTTTATGGGTTATGTGAAAAGTGCAGGAATAAAGGGTAAACCCAAAGAAAAAATTTGTAAAGTCCGCCGACGCCCAAATTGGGCGTCACACGGTAGAAGGCTATGGCGGGATTTACCCTGCCCTTTCTGATTACTAAAGGTAAAGAAAGAGCTGGGTTTAATTCGCTCGAATAATTTATGTCGTGCAAAGCACTCCATAAATTATGAGCTCATTTAAGGAGAATTCTAATGCTAGATGATAAAAAAATTTCTGAAATAATTATAAATTCATATTTCGATAAACTGAGACGAAGCCTCTGTTCTGATGTAATTGTTGTGGGCGGAGGGCCTGCAGGTTTAGTTGCAAGTTATTTCCTGGTGCGTGCCGGCCTAAAAACTGTTTTAGTTGAGAGGAAGGGGAGCATGGGCGGAGGTATATGGGGCGGAGGTATGATGTTCAATACTATTGTTGTTCAGAAAAGTGCTCAAGAGATACTAAAAGAGTTTAATGTGTCATATACAACATTAAAAGAGGGTTATCTTATGATGTCTGCTCCTGAGTTGGCTTCTTCGCTCACAGTTGGTGTATGTAAAGCTGGAGTTGAAATATTATCCTTTGTTACTGCCGAAGATGTTATGGTTCGAGGTAAAAGGGTTTCTGGGTTGGTAGTGAATTGGACTGCTGTGGATATGGCAGGCTTTCATGTTGATCCGTTATCATTGCAGTCCCGATATGTAATTGATGCCACAGGACACGATCATTCTGTTTGTAAGATATTTATTGAAAAAATGATGAAGCAGTCATTAAAAGAAGGGAAATATCCTTTAAAAGAAAAAGGTATGCATGCTGATTTGGGCGAGGATGAAGTCGTAAAAAATTCAAAGGAACTGTTTCCCGGATTATATGTAACGGGCATGGCAGCCAATGCTGTTTTTGGCGGACATCGCATGGGTCCGATTTTCGGTGGCATGCTCCTCTCAGGAGAAAAAGTCGCAAAGGATATTATTAGAAAGTTTAGCATAAATAAGAAAGGGAAAGTCGCAGCAAAGGGAAAAAAGAGATAAAGGCAGTAAGTTAGACCAACGCCTGAAAGTTCGTAAATGTATTTTTAGGAGGGGTGAAAACTTCGATTTTGCTAAGTTAACCTGATTTTTTCTCCAAAAGAGTTTGATTTTTATCTTATTAAAAAGATAATGATTTTTAGAATAAGCATTATATTTTTAATATTTTTACTTTTTGCATCAGGTGCAGATGCCAGGGATATGACTATTACAATAATTTATAACAACATTTCACACAATAAAGAATTAAGCACGGCTTGGGGTATGTCCTGCCTTGTAGAAGGATATGATAAAACTATTCTTTTTGACACGGGAGGTGACGGTAGTGTTTTACTATCAAACATGAAAACATTGGATATTGACCCCGAAAGAATAGATACGATAGTTATTTCCCACGACCATTGGGACCATACAGGAGGTCTATGGGATTTCCTTGAGATAAATCCTAATGTTACCGTATATCTATTGACTTCTTTTCCTAAAAATTTTAAAGCACGTTTGAAAACACTTGGGGCCCAGCCTGAAGAGGTAAAGGATGCAACTCGAATTTGTTCCGGTGTATATTCAACGGGACAATTAGGTCATTTGATTCCGGAGCAGGCACTTGTTTTAAAGACTGCCGAAGGCTTAGTTGTTGTGACTGGATGTTCCCATCCCGGGATTGTAGAAATTGCTGAGAAAGCTTTCCGCACCTTTAATGATAAAATACATTTAATTACAGGAGGTTTTCATCTCAAGGGCTCAAGTGATAAAGAAATTGACAGTATTATTAAAGACTTAAAAAATTTAGGGGTAGAGAGAATTGGCCCTAGTCATTGTACAGGAGAGAGGGCAATAGAGAGATTTGAAGGTGCTTGGGGTGAAAATTTTATTGACGGAGGATGCGGTGAGAAAATCGAGATTTCTTTGGAAAAATGATATATCGCAGAAGAGAAAAGCGAGTTTTTTAAATAAATAATATTTAGCAATATTTTTGATTATAAGGAGATTACAATGCCGTTTGGTTTTGGAAGAGGCAGAGGAAGAGGTGGAGGAGGTTGGGGCAGGAGGAGAAGGTTTAGTGGTCCCAGGAGGTTTGGTCCGGGAGGTTCTCCGGCTAACTGTATTTGTCCTCACTGCGGCAAGGTAGTTGTCCATCAGCCGGGACTACCATGCTTTCAAACACAATGTCCTCAATGCGGTTCCCCAATGACACGTCAATTTTTTTTGGGAGAATAAGACTCAAAAAATATGTCTACTAATTATAAGACAGAAAAAATAAAAGACTTGAAGAAGGGTCAAAGAATAGCTTTTATCGCAGGTTTTATTACATTGCTTTTAGCGGTAATGAAAGCTGCCGTAGGTTATTTATTCAATTCAAAACTTCTTGTGGCCGACGCATTTCACAGTGGGGCTGACCTTTTAGCCATTTTTGCTTCAGGGTTTGGCCTTTGGTTAGCTACCAAACAAAAGAGTAAAAAGTTTCCCTTCGGTTTATATAAGGCAGAAACACTTATAACGTTTGTTATCGGAATTTTAATAGTTTGGGCAGGCATTGAGATGGCAAGGGAAGGATATAATAAGCTCCTTTACCGTACGACGGCGGAAGAATTTCCTTTATTCCCCATAATCACGAGTGTTATTTCTCTTATTATTGGTTATATATTAGCCCGCAAAGAAAAGGCAGTGGGGGTATCTATTAATTCTCAATCACTTATCGCAAATGCGAAAGAATCGTTTCTGGACATTATCACTTCATTTGTTGTCTTATGCGGAATCTTATTAGCCTATTTAAATATTTTTTATGTAGAAGGTATTATTATAATTTTTATTGCTGTTCTTATTTTTAAGCTTGGGTTGCAGAATGTATACATTTCGTTACTTTGCTTAATGGATGCTAATTTAGACGAGCCTCTTCAGCAAGACATTGAAGAGAAGGTAAATACCATTTATGGAGTAAAAGGAGTAAGTGAAGTTAAGATACGGCAGGCGGGACCTTTTAAAATGATTGAATGTAAAATTGCTACCAATCCTTCTCTTTCTCTTTATAAAGCCCATGAACTTGCTGATAAAGCTGAAGAATTTATTATAAATCAGTATAAATTTATCGAGTCTGTTTTTATCCATGTTGAGCCTTTGAAAGAAAGAGAAGTTTTTGCGATTATTCCCGTAAAAGATATTAATGGTTTGGGCTCAAAGGTTCATGGGCATTTTGGCCGTGCCCCTTATTATATTATTTTACGCTTATCCGATAAAGAGGCCGAGATAGAGGATTTTTATTATAACCAATTTTTAAAGGAGTCTAAACATATCGGTGTTAAAGTAATAAAGACAGTTATCAAGTATAAGTTGGATTTATTATTTACCTCAAAAATCGGCGAAATTTCGTTTCACATGCTGAAAGATAATTTTGTTGATATATATAAAGCACAAGAAGGTCTTACTGTGGGGGAAATATTAAAGAAGTATAAAGACGGTGGGCTTGAAGAAATCAAAGCACCCACTCATACTGTGGAAGATTCACAGGTGGAAAAAGGATAAATGCAGGTTTATTAAAGATTAATTTTATTTTGTGTGTAGTTTTTTGTAGAAGGTACGTATCTTTGAGTTGACAAAGGGACGCCAAATAAATTTAACGTTATATTTTTTTGTATCTTCCAGGGCTTCATCAAGTCCGAGGCCTTTAACTTTTATTTTATATACGGAAGCTAAAACTCCGGTCCGTTCCGAACCGCGCTTACAGTGAAAAAATACAGGTTTTGATTCTTTATCCTCGATTGCTTCAAAAAAATTATCAAAAATATTTTGATCGTAAGGACTTAATATTGTCCACGGGATGTTTACATATTCCATTCCCAAGGCTTCGACCTGTTTACGTTCGGCTTCGATAAGGTCTTTTTCATACCTTAGGTTAATTACTTTTTTTATACCGAATTCCTTAAGGAGTTTTAGGTCGTGTTCGTCAGGTTGCCCGCCGCGATATAGATTCACATCAACCTTGCCGAAATGTTTTATTACCTGATGTAATTCATTATCATCTTCAGCATGTACGTATTTTGACCATATAATTAATGTAACGGGAATAGTTAAGAGTAAAATAATTAATAGCTTATTCATGATGCGCCTTTTTTATAATTGCTTTCATTATAAAAAAAAGTATAGCTACTGAACTAAGAATCACGATAGAGAAAACGTTTAGATAATGAATAATAGAATCTTTAATTTGTGTTCCGATGAAAAATATAAGTCCGCTTACTAAGAAAAAACGAGCCCCGCGGGCAAAAAATGAAACAATAGCGAATTTTGGAAAATTAATTTCAAAAATTCCGCTGCATACCGCAAATATCTTATAAGGTACGGGAGTAAACCCGGCAAATGCCACTGCCCACATACCGTACTTTTGATAGCTTCGCTCAACGGCGTCCGCTATCTTTTTATGAGTCAATTTTTCAATAATAGGACGTCCACCGTATCGACCCAGGTAATATCCGAAACAGCCTCCGCATGTTGACCCGATAGTACTAAATACAGCAAAAAAGAAACACAGATCAATGCGTATAACGTTAACAGCTACAAGAAAGAAATCGTGAGCACCCGGAAGAAATGATGACTCCAAGAATGCATGAATAAACAGTAAAACAGGCGCCCAGGGTGTATTAACGAAATTGATAAAATATTCTGCTAAACGGTCCATATAAATTTAACGTTGGTTAAAGTTATAATATTCAAAAATTTTTTTATATTGTATTATGCAAAGTCGGTAAGGTCTACTCCTAATTTAGCGAAGAGGTCGTACAGAGAATTCATGGGTAGCCCAAGAACATTATAAAAGGAACCTTGGATATTATCGAACATATATGATCCTATCCCCTCAATCGAAAAGCCACCTGCTCGATCTAGGGGATCAATAACCTCGATTATTTTATTAATCATTTTTTTTGATAATTTTCTGACATGTATTTTGGTAGAAACTGTAGAGGAAACCTTTTTCCCTTTTTTTACGTTAATAACACATAAACCGGTATGGACAGTAAGAGTTTTGGCGGAAAATTTTTCAAGAAAAAGGCGGGCTTCATTTAAAGATTGGGGTTTACCTATTATATATTGTCCTAATGAGACCACAGTATCAGCACCGATAATATATCCTGTTTTGCATCTTTGGGCGATACTTGAGGCTTTATTTATTGCATTTAAACGTGCATAATAAGGAGGATTTTTTTTACTTGAAGAGGCTTCAGTAACATTACTTATCATAATTGTATGAGGAATGCTGCATTCTCTAAGAATGCGTGAACGTCTCCGGGAAGCTGAAGCAAGTATTATTTTAGTTTTCATATAACCTTTTCAAATAAATTTGATAGTCGCCAGACTTGTTCAGGTAAATTTTTTGTTGATGGAAATTTTATTTCTGTATTCCCTGATTTCAAAACCGCCACTTGATGTGAAACTGAAATACTAATATCCCCTGAGGGATTTTTGTAATTTATGATATTTGCTAAAAGTAATGCCTTCTCAATGCCGTCGCCGCGTTTATAATTCCATACTTCATCTGGTTGTGCAATCCGTCCCCCCTCAGGATAGATAGACTCGGATAAAAATGATTGTATAAGGTTAATAGTCTCGTTGATTTTATAGTCTTTTGTACCTTCTATTGAAACAGGGTTTCGGTTAATAGCTGCAATCAAAAAAGGTTCGACTTCGGTTTTCCTGAGATCTCGATAGGCAAAAAATGCAAGGTCTGCAATAAGATTTTTTTTGCGTATCGATTCTAGTCTATTTATAATATCGTCACGTTCCATAGACGGAATTATATTTAATGGTTCTTCATATGATATAAAGGTCTTAGAGCTATCGGAGGGAATGTTGGGTTTTGTTATACAGAATTTTATCAACTCTTCTATAGCGATTGCCGCACTTAAGCAGTCAGATTCGAATCTTTCTCTTAAGGCATCTATGTCTTTTTTAATATTTAGCTCGGGAGTATTATTGTTTACATATTCTTCAAGATCATTGAATATAATTCGGGAGGGAATTTTATCAGTATGAAATTCATCGATTTCAATATCATTCATTAGATATTTCCTATTCTGCGAGGTAAAAAGATACGAGCTATAAGATTCATAGGAGAAGACACGTTCTGCTTCAATATAATAATCATGTCCCCGGATATGCCAGCGAATTTGAAAGCATTTCTGCAGATCACGCCTGTAACGTATAAAATTGCCAAGAACGCTTGATGTAAGAGGGGTTTGGGTAAATGAGGTTAATTTATCAGCAAACGTATGATACATCTTTTGATTTATAGTTGCTTCGGCGTAGAGAGTATGAATGTATCCTGTTTCATGGGCAACAATCGTAACCTGTTCATTTTCAAGGGCGCGGCGGGCCTTAGCTGAAATTTCTGTTCCATTAATCCACATGTTTTTTGTAACCAGGCGCCGGTTGTTGGTTAGAATACCGTTGCGTATATTGATAAAGTTTTGGGAATGAAGCGGTGTTGCCGTAAGATATATGTCTGAAAGTGGAATACGCGCTACGATAAATAGAGAGGCCGCATAAAGCGTTGATAAAGAGACGCATTCTCCTGCGGCAGTCTCGAAGCCTTCTTTATATATAAAGGCATTCATTGCCTCAACGGTTTCAGTTTTCCAGTATGGAATGACGTTATTTTTATATTTATCGAGGCCGAAATGTTTTCTAATGTTAACATCAAAATAATATGCATCACCTTCATAGCCGAAAAGGGCATTTGACTTCTTTAGCATGTCGCTGTCTATAAAACTGTTAAAACGGGCGAGTTCTTTATCCTGGGTTGTCAGACCCCATGTATCCAGATCAAGATTGAAGCAGTAATTGTTCATAATATATTGTTTAAGTCGTAGGATACGTTTATAAGGATTCATGTTCTCTATGCCAAGAAACCATGGATCATTACGCCACTGCCAGATTAAAGGTGACATAATATTTGCAAGAACTAGAGAGTAGATTAAATCAGGAAAGACAAAAATTTCCATATCTGACAATGTAACCGCCGATGATTTTCGCTCTAAGTCTAATTGTTTATTCATAATAGGCCTTTAAAATTAACGAAGAATTAAGATTTGAAAAAATTATTATACAGTATTTTGCTACTGTGACTAACCTTTTTTAGAAAATTAAATATGATCAATTAAACTAATTTTGATTGACTCATTTTATAAGAATGATTGCAAGTTGTTTGTTACCAGCATATTATGCAAAATTACAGAATAGTTTTACTCATGTTTTTTGTTAAAATATATATAGTTAAGTACAAATATAACAAGGGATTATAAAATCTTGACAAGAAAGAAATCTTTTCGTATACTACCTTCAAATTTGGATGAAAGGTAAAAGGAATTACTTTTCTGTTATATTTTTGGAGTAAAAAATAAAAAAGGTCAAAAAAATCTCCCGTAAAAGTGGATGAAAAAAGGACTAGAGCCACGGCGTGAATCTCATTCATAATCATATTAATCAATTTTATAAATTTCCCACAAAACAAGCAAGATTGAAAGTGTCGTGTGTCTATTGTTATTAAAAAAACTCGTATTTTATAAAAATAGTGTTTTTTAGATAGATAAAAAATTTTATAAAAAAAGATAAAGTTAATATAATTTAAAGCCGTTAACACAGATAACATTGTACTATCATTAAATATAGTTAAATACTTACAAGTTATAAATAGTACATATCTAAGGGAGGAGGGATGCGGAGTATCAGGTAATAATATTAAATAAAAAATTAAGAACGATATTTAAAATATAATTATCACAAGAAAACAAAAAAAACAAATTGCGAAAGGAGCAAAACGATGAAGAGAAACAAATTTATATGCTGCGTTTTTGCAGTTCTTGTGAGTTGTCTCTTTACAATCAGTACAGCATATGCTGATGTAGGAGAGGAAGATGTAAATCAACTTAAGGGGACTATCAAAGACTTGGAAAAACAGGTTGATAGTCTTCAGGACCAGGTAAAAGATTTACTTGGGGAGCTAAAGGAAAAGCCGGAGGTTCCAAAGGACATTGAAAATCAAATTAAAGATTTGCAAAAGGAAGTTGATGCTCTGAGAGCTAAACCTCCAGTTCGCATGCCTGAAGTACCTGTATCTGCAGGTACCATGCCGTCTTGGCTTGAAGGAACCCATTTCAGCGGAGATATTCAGCTCCAGATGCGTTCAATGTTTCATAATACGGCAAATTATCAGCAGGATTTACCTGGAGTTCATGATCCAGATAATTCTTCTGTTGATACAAGAAATCTGATTACTGATAACGATCGTAACCAGATGCGTATTCGTGTACGATATAATATTACAAAACAACTCAATGATGAATTGCTGGCAGGATTCCGTATTGCAACCGGTTCACGCAGTCTTTTTTCAGATCAGGATGCAAATGGTTTCATGAATAATGATGGTTTCCTTTCAGGCGATCGGCGTATGTCAAGAGCAGTTGCCGGAAACGATGATGCCGGGTTTAATAAACTTGAGGCATGGATCGACCAGGCATACTTAAAGTATACCCCAGATTGGCTTGATGGATTAACCGTTTGGGCCGGTAAATTCCAGGAAAACTGGAAGCATAAAGGATTACTAATTCATGATGAAGGTGTAGGATTCGACGGCATTGCAGAATCTTATAGGTTTGAAGTAGTTGACGGGGTTAATGCTGATATTAATCTTGCTCAGCTTATTATTTCAGAATCAGCGGTAGATGCTGGTGATGCTGAAATGTATGTGTTTGATGTTGGGATCAGTGGAACATACGAGACAGAAGAAACACCTATTGACTGGGGTTTACGCGGGACTACATACCTTTTTGCTGGTATTAATCAGGGTACGCCTAATAACTTTACTAATCTTAATGAAGGTCTAGTAAATCAACCAAATGACAACCCACGGGTATTGCTTGGTACTGCTGATTTAGGATTTAATGTACTTGATACTCCAGTGTCTTTATTCGCACAACTTGGTGCAAATATTAATCCTACAGAGGATGGTGACGATGGCGCAACTAGAGGGGTTGATGGTGCGCGTAAATATTGGGCACTCGGTGCAAGTGTTAATGAATTAAACGAACCAGGCGACTTCATGTTCGATTATAAGTACGCTTATCTTGAGAGAAATGTTATGCCGAGTGGATTACCTGATGAATATCTTTTGAGTGGTAACCAGGTTCATTATTGGACAGTTTCTTATCGTTGGTTCCCCTCAACTGATCTGAGTCTTCGTCTAATTGCACCTCGTAATTTAGACGGTGATAAAGAAACAGAATCCATAATGGGAGAATTTAACGTATTAACACGTTTCTAGGAATTTTCATATTGGCCTTAAATAGGCCATGATCAAAGAATTTGGAATAAAAATATTTTTATAAAAGTGAGCCATTAGTATAAAGCTAAATTAGTTAATAGGCTTAAATGCTAGTGGCTCATTTTTTTTATGGAGTAAAAGATGAAGGGGATTGAAGTTATAATATGTTTTATTCTTGAAGTTGTTTTTATCTGTCTCGTTACCACCAGTATGGTATATGCTGATGTAGGAGGAGAAGATATAAATAAGCTTAAGATAAATATCAAAGACTTAGAGAAACAAATTTCTGGCCTTCAAAATCAAGTCAAAGATTTACTCAACTCAGTTAGGGAGAAACCGCTTCCTCCCAAAGACATTGAAAGTCGGATTAAAGACCTTCGGGAAGAAGTCAACGTCTTAAAAGCAAAGCCTCAGGTTCGCATACCTGAAGTGCCTAAATCAGAAGTTACCGTGCCGTTATGGCTTAAGGGTACCCAGTTTAAGGGAGATTTACTCGTTCGATGGCAGTCGAATTTTCATAATAGTTCAAATTATGCAAATAACAATAATAATAGGAATCGTCTGCGTTACAGATTACGATATTATATAACGAAGAGTCTTAATGAGGAATTACTGGCAGGTTTTAGGATTGCTACCGGAAGACGCGATAATAATCCTAATCAGAACGGAGCAGGTTTTATTACAAATGACGGCTTCCTTTCGGGAAATCGAAAGGGGAGCAATGCTACTGCCGGGAGTGATGATGCGGGGTTTGGTAAACTTGAGGCATGGATTGATCAGGCATATTTAGAATATACTCCAAAGTGGCTTGATGGTCTTACTGTATGGGCTGGTAAATTCAAAGAAAACTGGAAGCATAAAGGGTTTCTTATTTATAAACATTATGTTGGTTTTGATGGATTGGCTGAGTCATATAAATTTGATATTTGTGACGGGCTTGGGGGAGATATTAATCTTGCCCAGCTAATTATTTCAGAATCATCAGTTGATAGCGGTGATGCTGAGATGTATGTATTTGATGCCGGGCTCAGCGGAGAACTTACATTTGATAATTTGCCCCTCGGCTGGGGTTTACGAGGAACCGCATATGTTTTTTCCGGGATTAAACAAGGAGTATCCTCTGCTTTTACTTCTGGAAATTCTTCTACCATGGAAAATCCCCGCGTTTTGGTAGGTACTGCTGATCTGGAGTTTAATGTTTTAGACAATATACCGGTGAATATTTTTGGACAGATTGGACTAAATACGAATGAACATGCAACGGACAATCAAACCGAAGCCCTTATGGATGTTCGTGATCAAAGGCATTTTTGGTCTTGTGGCATAGAGATTAACAAACTGAAGGAAGCAGGGGATTTTAAATTTGATTATAAGTTTGCCTATATTGAACGGAACTTTATACCGAGCGGCTTACCTGACGACGACATTGGTACTGGAAATCAAGCACATTGGTGGATTCTTACTTATCGATGGTTGCCTTCTACAGATATTGATATTACTCTCATTGCTCCACGGCGTCTTGATGGCGATAAAGAGACAGAAACACTCCTTGGAAAGTTTAATATTAAAACCAGGTTTTAGATATGTTTAGTATAATCTTTCCCTTCATCATGAGGATTTAAAGATTTTTCAATCTTAATATGTTCTTTTTCCTCCTCGAGATTGACCGTTTCTTTTGTATACTCTGGTCCGACAATCTCAATAATCGGATATAATATATTTTTACTTTGCTGACGCACAATAGCAATCCGCCCGTCATTTAATAGAACAGTTGTTCCTACCGGCCAAATACCCACCATAGTAAAAAATTCATCAAATAGCTCGGGATGAAAAGCCTCTCCCCGCCCTTTTTCCATAATAGAATAGGCCATCTCCGGCGGATAATTGCGTTTGTAGCTTCTTCTTTGCCGAAGGGCGTCATATACGTCGCATAATGATACGATTGATGATGCTACATGGGGTTTGTGAAAGGAAAGAAGTTTCGGATATCCTTTTAAGTTGTGTTTTACATGATGTTCATATGCAACTATAACTGGTAAAAGTCCAAGGGAATCTTTATGTTCTAACATTATTTCTGCCCCGAGACGTGCGTGATTTTGTATTGTATTGAATTCTTCGGCTTCCAGTTTGCCCGGTTTAGAAAGGAGTTTCCGTGAGATATAGAGTTTTCCGATATCATGAAAAAGTGCAGCTATTCCGATTTCCAAAATGTCATTTTTATCAAATCCAAGTTTTTTGGAAAAATGCATGGACAGAATGCTTACGTTCATAAGATGTATGAAAGTAATTTGGTCATATCGTTTAACAGTACCGAGTTTTAAGAATTCTTGATAATGATCCAATAGGTTAAGCATAACATGGTTGATTGAGTATTTTAGGTTTTCATAATCTATTGCCTTATCATCAAGTACATTTTGAATGCTTTCTGTAACAACCTCTACTGACTTTTGATATTGGCTGACTTTATCATCGTTCTCATTCTCATTCTCATTTTCATCTATATTCTCTTCTTCACTTAATCCAGCAGTAGCAGATGAAGCAGCTTTAATTTTTCCAATATTTATGTTTATTATCCCATGATTTTTAAAATATTTATCGACATCACCTATATTTTTTTCCTTAGGTATAATAAGAAATTTAACCAAGGCGTTTAGTTCTTCCTGCCTAATGCCATGGTAAAAAGTTAGTCGTTCAATCTTTTTCTCTTTTAGCTCTTCTATTACTAAATGCAGGCGTTCGCTAAGGGAAAAAAATATTTCTGTACCGCAGGTGAATTCATCTCCTACAATTCCTACTACTATTTCATTTTCTTTGTTAAAAATATTTTGCAAAGATGCGAAAGCTTTTTTAGATGCCGCTAGAAATTCAGGATGATTCTCAGAATAAAGACGAAGTACGTCTCGTGCTGCCATTAAGTCTTGAATGAATTTTTCAGTTTCTTTCATGTGACCACTGCTTTAGTAAGTGTTGCGCTTGTTGTTTAATATTTTTATACCAAAAGAGTTTTTTCCCGGAAAGTTTCTGTAAATATGGTCGAGCTTCATAAGCTTTTAACTCTTTTAACATTTGAATATTTTCTTTTATTATCCTGCTGTTAATTCCAAAGAAAAAGGGAGTTGAAAATATTTCTTCAAAAGCTTTCCCTTTTATAGTGGAATCTTTGATAGCTATGCGGAAAGCTTCTTTTCTAATATTATAAGGAGCTGTTCTAATGAGCGGTAGCAAGAATGCACTATTCTGATAAGATAACTTTTGTAGTGTCTGTAAGATTTTTTGTCTAATTACTGAATTTGAGTAAGAAAATATTTCTTGCAATATTTCTACTGAAAGAGAAGAATTTATTTCACCTAAGCTCTCAATAATGAGCCTAATAAACTGAATATCATGCAATCTTTTTTTTAATTGGAGATAAAATATTTCAATATCATAGGGGAATAATTTGAAAATAAGTGATAACGTTGAGGCATTGACCCTATTTTCTTTAAATACGGTATCAAAATAAGTTGTTATTTTGAATGAGCTTTTTTCCAGATAGGGAAGAAAGAAATTCATATCACGTATTGAGATTTTTTTATCAAGGACTAAACATTCAATATGATGTGTTATTTTCTGGGAAATATCTCTCAATCCTTCTTTGATTATAATATCCTCATCTCTGCGTCTAGCTATTGCCTCTTGCAGTTTTTTTAGAAAATAGATATCGTTGCCTTCGATTATTTTATTCCATGAATTCAAAATTTCTTTAATGACAGAAAGCAAGCGGTTTCTTTTTGTCTCAAACGATACTAAATCTAGTAATATATAAAAATAATTTTTATTAATATGGTTTCGGTCATAAGTGATTTCTTCCCTCTCTTGAATGGCCTCGAGAGCGGATGAGAGTAAATAACGATAGGTTTCAGGCACTTCAACATCAGAAGAATCTGAAAATATTTCTTTTATTTTTTTTCGAATTTGGGGTACGGCAAGTTTTTCTTTGTTTTGTTTTATTTTTTCCTCTAATGACTTAGATATATCATTATTTTTACTTTCTTCTGTTAAGTTCGAGAAAATGTTAAAACTGAATGCATCAAAATTTTCATCTGTAATAATTTCTTCCCATAGGGAATCAGCAAAATCGATGCTTTTTAAATCTTTTACTAATAAATGTAATTGGTAAATTTGATCTTTTGATAGATTCCTATTTCCTTTTATAGTTGCTTTTAATAGATTTTTTGCACAATAGCGATAACTATTTTCATCTTTACTGCGGAGAGTTGAGAAGAACTTTTGAATGTTTTGACGGGCATCCTTATTTTCTAAAAGACGTTTTACAGTCCTTCTCTCAAGAGTCTCCCGGAAATACTCTCCGATTTCTTGTATGCCACCCTTTTCTACTGCTTCACATAAAAGATAAGACCATACATCATCTCCGATTTCATCCCCCTCACCGTATAAAAGTTCAGAGTAGTCTAGTTCACCAATGCTGATGTGAGTAATGTTATTATTATTGTTTAGATAGGCGAGTCCTCCTTTTTGAATTATGTCTACTAAAGGCTGAGATATATGCGATAAGACCATTTGTAGTTCTTCAACCGAAACTCCTTGTCTTAGTTCTATACTTTTAATTTTTTTTATATGAAAGGCATGGGCAAGGTCGACATATTGTTTTCCCACCTCAAGATGTTTATCAGCAATATATAATGAGCGGGACGTAATACCGATTTTGATAGGGTTTGAGAAAGCAAAGAGAGAATCACAAGATTTTTTAAAAGCTTCAACATTTTTGATAAACATAGGGTGTTCGAAAAAATATTGTATTCCCATGTCCAGGGCTAATTTCATTCTTCTGACGAAACGATCTATTGCTTCATCTTTTGTCATAGCAATAATTTTTTCAGTTATTGTTATTTTTATGTATGTGGTGCAATAGCAGCTATTTATATAATTAAGTTATAGCACCTAAATTATACTATTTCAAATTATTATAACGGCAAAATCTCATTTATTCTTCATATACAAAACTTATATTGACTAAACTTATTTAGCATCCTACAATTTGGTATGATTATAAATATTAAGCTACCATTTCGTATTTTTAGGAGGGTACATAAATGGGACGAGTGATAAAAAAACCGGCAGTAAAACGTGAAATAAAGGAACTATTATTATTATTTGAAATAAGCCAAATACTAGACGGCAGTATGGATTTGCGCGAGGTTATTAATCCTGTTTTTGAAGCAATAGGAAAACATATGGGAATGCTCAGGGGTACGTTGACTCTCATAAATCGTACTACAGAAGAACTTTTTATTGAAGCTGCATACGGACTTTCAACATCACAAAAAGAACGCGGTCGGTATAAGTTGGGTGAGGGAATTACAGGGCAGGTGGTTAAAACAGGACAACCGGTTGCAGTTCCACGTATTTCAGAGGATCCCTTGTTTTTGAATAGAACAGGGGCCCGGAGGAAACTACGGAAGAAAGATATTTCATTTATCTGTGTTCCAATAAAAATAGGGAATGAAGTGATTGGTGCTCTTAGTGCCGATAGGTTATTTGCAGAGGATGTTTCATTCGAGGAAGATGTAAGGCTTCTTTCAATTATTGCGTCTATGGTAGCTCAGGCAGTCAAACTCCGTAAGTCTGCCCAGGAAGAAAGGGAACGATTACTTGGAGAAAATATACGTCTTCAGCAGGAACTAAAGGATAAATTTCAGCCGTCGAATATTATCGGTAATTCGCATGTCATGAAAACGGTATATGACCTTATCGGACAAGTGTCTAAAAGTAACGCATCCGTACTTATTTTAGGTGAAAGCGGCACAGGCAAGGAGCTTGTGGCTAGTGCCATTCATTATAACAGCTTGCGTTCAAAGATGCCGTTTATTAAAGTAAATTGTGCAGCTTTGCCCGAGAGTGTTCTGGAAAGTGAGTTGTTTGGTCACGAGAAAGGTGCATTCACCGGTGCTTTGGCACAGCGCAAAGGCCGTTTTGAATTAGCACATGGAGGATCTTTATTTCTTGATGAGGTAGGGGACCTTTCACCCTCAACGCAAATTAAACTTCTTCGTGTGATTCAAGAGAAAGAATTTGAACGCGTGGGAGGAACTGAAACAATAAAGGTCGATGTACGTCTTATAGTGGCAACCAATCGCAATCTGGAAGAGCTTATTAGAGAGGGTAAATTTCGTGAGGACCTTTATTATCGCCTTAATGTTTTTCCTATTCATATTCCTCCGCTGAGGGAGAGAAAGACGGATATTTTACTCCTGGCCGATTATTTTGTAGGAAAATATAGTAGAATTAATCATAAGAATGTACGGCGCGTATCAACGCCGGCGATTGATATGCTAATGAGTTACCATTGGCCGGGAAATGTACGGGAACTTGAAAACTGTATCGAGCGTGCTATTTTAATAAGTAATGATGATGTTATCCATGGTCATCATCTGCCGCCCACACTGCAGACCGCAGAGGGGAGCGGGACTGTTCATAGTGGTACCCTGCAAGAGAGTATTGATAACCTTGAACGTGAATTGATTATAGATGCACTCAAGTCTGCACGTGGAAATAAAGCCAGAGCTGCGCGTCAACTGGGGCTTACTGAGCGCCTTATGGGGCTTCGGGTCAAGCGGCATGACATAGACCCTGAAAGATTTAAGAATAGGCGCTAAGAAAAACAGATAGACTAAAGACGAAACATCTGCCATATTCCTTCTAATAATAATCTTAACTTTTGTATAGTTTAACTTCTCATTATTTCCTACCATTAGGTATGAATTTATTTCAAAACATACCAAAATGTATGAAAAACATACTCATTAATTAATCAATAATTCCAACAAAAAAATATTATCCTCAATTTTATCAATCACTTACATTATCTTTGTCTTGCCTTTATAAAAAGTTGGTATGGCCATTGCATTAGTTCTCGTAAATTTAATTTTAAAATTTTTTAAAGAAGGAGATTTAAAAATGAAAACAAATATTTTACGAATTATTGGTTTTGTAATGGCATTATTAATAAGTTTTGTACCTTTACATGCGGATGAAGCAGATATAAGTAGTACAGAAGAAAAGGAAGTTGCTGAAGACTCGGTTCGATTCCTCGAGCCGGAAATTATTGACAATTTTTTTACGAAATATCTGGGTGAACCTATTGATGAGCTGACAGGTGGATTTAAATTTGGCGTTACAGAAATTCCTATTTTGGATGAATCATTAGATAAGGTGGGTGAGATTTCTCCTATAGATCTTGAGCTGGGATTTTCTGTTGTGAATGCATATATATGGCGCGGTCAAAAATTAGGCTCTGATGCTTCATGGCAGCCTTATGTAACTGCAAGTCCTGATTTTGAACCGTTTGGTGATGTAAGTTTTACTTTCTGGGCTGATATTACTCAGAATTCACTCGGGGAAAATCAAAGAGAATATGATTTCGTTGTTGATTATAACTTCAGCATACTAGAGGGACTTGAACTTATTGGGTATAAAAAAGAGGAGAGTCCGTATTTATTAACCAAGGCGTTAGATTTTACATTTGATACCGGCTACATATACTATAAATTTCCTCCACAGCCCGATACCAAAACACAAGAAGTATATTTTGGAGTTGAATATAATTTACCGCTTTCTCCATCCTTCTATATATATAACGATTGGGATAGGGGAAGTGGGGCCTGGCTCTCATGGGGTATTGCGCAGGATATTGACTTGGGGGTTATTACGCTGAGTACTTATGCGACATTGAATTATAACAAAGGACAATGGGGTGCAGACTCACAGCTTTCAACACTTGATTTTGGAGCATCTATTCCTGTTGAACTTGGCAAGCATATGGTAATTGAACCGTTTCTTTCTTATACAAAAGAGTTAGATGATGACGGTGCGAATATGGTAAATGATGAAATATACGGCGGGTTTAACTGGAGCATTTCATTTTAAGTGAAGACACATTTTAGTGGACGAAAGTAAAACTAAAATGTATGTCTGAACTTACCCCGCACCCAGAGGGGGGAAGAAGAGAAATTGTTTTTTCAAAACATTAATATAAATCGTATGCCAGTAATTTTAAATAATATGTTGCTGGATGCGGGGTTAATTCGTGCAGATGATTTACGTCGTACTTTGTACTCCATAAATCATGCACTCATTGAAAGGAGATATTACATCATGAAAGGGATAAGAATTTTACTAATGTTATTGACAGTTGTTGGATTTTCTCTGCCTGCTTTTGCGGATGATGCAACGGCGGCGAGCAATGCTGTTGCAATTGATACGGTATGGACCTTGATTGCTGCATTTCTTGTATTCTTTATGCAAGCAGGATTTGCTATGGTTGAAGCCGGTTTTACCCGGGCAAAAAATGCGGCCAATATCATGATGAAAAATTTAATGGATTTTAGTGTCGGATCCATAGCATATTGGGCAATCGGCTTTGGGATTATGTTTGGTGCTACAGCAGGTGGGTTGTTTGGTACAAGCGGTTTTTTCTTAAGTACCGGGGACCCAAGTACCGTAGAGGGCCTTTGGCAATTTGCATATTGGATTTTTCAAGCAGTATTTGCAGCTACCGCCGCGACGATCGTTTCCGGTGCTATGGCAGAGCGTACAAAGTTTACTGCATATTTAGTATACAGTGCGTTTATTACTGCCTTTATTTATCCAGTAGTCGGTCATTGGATTTGGGGTGGTGGCTGGCTTGCTGAGAAAGGAATGATTGATTTTGCAGGTTCGACCGTTGTTCATTCCGTAGGTGGCTGGGCAGCCCTAGCCGGTGCTATTTTACTTGGCTCACGCGTTGGTAAATATAATAGAGACGGCTCTTCTAACGCGATACCTGGTCACAATATTCCTTTGGCTGCTTTAGGTGTTTTTATTTTATGGTTCGGCTGGTTTGGGTTTAACCCGGGAAGTACTACAGCAGGAACAGATCTTAGTATTGCAATTATTGCTGTAACAACGAATCTAGCAGCGGCGGCGGGCTCAATTACTGCTATGTTTACCGCATGGGCACGATTTGGAAAGCCTGATACCAGTATGGCACTAAATGGTGCATTAGCCGGTCTTGTAGGAATTACTGCGCCGTGCGCTAATGTTTCTCCTTTGAGTGCAGTTCTGATCGGGGCAATAGCAGGAGTTCTTGTTGTATTGAGCGTTGAATTTATCGATAAAGTTCTACATATTGATGATCCTGTTGGCGCCATTTCTGTACACGGTGTCTGCGGGGCATGGGGTACTCTTGCCGCAGGGCTATTTGCCGAAGAGGCTTATGGCGGGACCAATGGATTATTTTTTGGGGGTGGTATAGGTGTTTTTATGACACAGCTTATAGGTGTAATTTCAGTATTTGCATGGGTATTTGGTACTGCTTTTATCCTTTTCTCTATTGTTAAAAAGACCGTTGGCCTGAGAGTTTCTTCTGATGAAGAGTTAAAAGGTCTCGATATTGGTGAACATGGTATGGAGCCATATGCAGGGTTTCAGATTTTTACAACTGAGTAGAAAGGAGCGTGATTGCAGTGAAGAAAATAGAATGCATTATTCGTTCTGAAAAGATAAAGAGTCTTGTTGATGAATTACGCCTTGTTGGTATTGGTGGGCTGACATTAACTGAGGTGAAGGGATTTGGCAAAGAGTCAACCCGTCCTGATAGCTATTTGATATTACCAAAGACTAAAGTTGAAATATATGCGGCTGACGGGCAGGTTGAAGAAATTGTATCTGTAATTGTACAGGTTTGTAATACCGGGACATTTGGCGATGGGAAAATTGTTGTACTGCCTATGGATGATATTATAAGAATTCGCACACAGGAAAAACAAGAACAAGCAATATATTAATATTTTAAGTGAAGCCTGGTGGCTAAACTTACCTTTGCTCGTTGTTGCCTCATAAATTGAATCAACAACGGAGGGGGTTAATTAAGAAAGGAGTGAAGGAAATGAAACTAATTGTTGCAATGATTCAGCCACATAAGTTGCCTGATGTGAAAAAGGCATTATATGATGCTGAAGTATTTAAGATGACTGTAACTAATGCATTAGGTTGTGGCCAACAAAAGGGGTATACGGAAACATACCGTGGTGTTATCCATGATGTTAATCTTTTAAAGAAAGTACGTCTTGAGATTGCAGTGAATGAAGATTTTGTTGAGCCGACCATAAAGGCAATTATTAAGGGGGCAAATACCGGCAATATAGGTGACGGCAAAATTTTTGTTCTCAATCTAGGAGAATGCATCCGCATTCGAACAGGAGAACGGGGAAATGAAGCAATCGGCTAATCCTGTATGTAAGAGAATCAAACAGAAAGGAGGTTGCTGCATGGAAGATAAGAAACTTGTCGATAGACTCAAACAGCTTAAGGAGGAAAAAAGATATACATTACATGATCTATCTAGAAAACTTGATATACAAGTGACTACGATTGAAAGGTGGTTTAAGACAAAACGGATCAATAAACTATATGCTTCGGTTATTAATGAAAGGATGAAAACACTTTAAAATTTTTTTATTAATTTTTAACCATTTATATAATCAAATGTATAAACGGAGGATAGCGATTATGAAGAGGAGTTGGAAGTGGATAGGAATGGGAATATTTTTTATCCTAATGTCTTTGGGCCTTATACCATATGCTCATGCAGATGAAGATGTTTTATACGCAAGCATTAGAGGTATTGATACATTGTGGGTAATGATTGCGGCATTTATGGTATTTATCATGCAAGCGGGATTCGGAATGCTTGAAGCCGGATTAATCAGGACGAAAAATACGTGTAATATTCTCATGAATAATTTTTTAGATTTTTGTATGGCATCAATGGGGTTCTTTTTTTTCGGATATGCAATTATGTTCGGGAGCGGCAATGGTTTTATGGGGCATAGCGGATGGTTTCTTTTGGGTATCGAATTGGAGGGAGATCTTCCTTTATATGCAGAGTGGTTTTTTCATGCGGTTTTCTGTGGCGCTGCTGCCACAATAGTTGCGGGAGGTATTGCAGAACGAATGAAATTTAAAGGATATCTAATGTATTCTTTTCTGATTTCGGCAACGGTATATCCTCTTGTTGGTCATTGGATTTGGGGAGGAGGATGGTTAGCTGACCTTGATTTTGCAGATTTTGCAGGCTCAACGGTCGTACATGCAGTTGGTGGAAGTGCAGCCCTTGTGGGTACTATTGTACTTGGCCCACGTATAGGTAAATACAACAAAGACGGCTCTGCGAATGCAATTGAAGGACATTCTATGGCACTTGCTTCGTTAGGGACGTTAATTTTATGGTTTGCATGGTTTGGTTTTAATCCGGGTTCAACACTCAGCGTGGGTGACGGCAGTAAGATTGCCCACGTGGCAATGACTACTAACTTATCAGCTGTTGCAGGTGGCTTAACGGGGATGTTTTTTGCGTGGAAAAAATTTGGCAAACCGGATCTTACTATGACCATGAACGGAGCACTTGCTGGTTTAGTTGCTATTACAGCACCGTGTGCTTTTGTTATGCCCATAGAAGCAATTATTATTGGGATGATAGGAGGAATTGTTGTTGTCATTGGTACTATTTTTCTTGACATGATTCATATAGATGACCCGGTTGGTGCAGTACCTGTACACATGATGAATGGTATATGGGGAACTTTGGCCGTGGGTATCTTTGGACATAAATCACTAGGGCTCGGGCGCGACGGTCTTTTGCACGGAGGAGGCCTCACTCAACTTGGAGTTCAGGCATTGGGTGTTATAACTGTGGTTATTTTTGTCGTTGCGATTATGTTTGTGATATTTAAAGGTATTGCATTCTTAATTTCTGGTTTACGTATAACCAGGGAAGAGGAGTTGAAGGGGCTCGATATTACTCAACATGGAATGGAATCATATGCAGGTTTTCAGGTATTTTTAACGGAATAATAATGTTGAATAAGTACAAACTTGATTTAATAAAAACACTATTAGTTAATAAATGAAAAAAAGGAGGCACAAAAATGGCAAAAAAAGTAAAAGCAAAATCAAAACCGGGAACGAAATTAAAAATTAGAGGATACATTGAAAATGCTACTGTTAATGAAGCAGCGGCGCGCGATGTTGCAAAACTTATTAAGGACAATGATATTAAATTTGTTGATCTGAAGTTTAACGATCTTCCCGGCTTATGGCAGCACTTTACTGTTACGAGTAAGGAATTTACTGATATTAAAGATTTAAGTTCTTCAATTTATGTGGACGGTATCGGTTTTGACGGCTCTTCTATCCGTGGATTTCAAAAAATTCAGGAAAGTGACATGATCCTTATTCCTGATCCTACTACTGCGATTATTGATCCCGTATGCGAGGTGCCGACATTAAGTATAGTATGCGATATATATGATCCTATTTCAAAGATACCATACACGCGCGATCCGCGTTACATTGCGAAAAAGGCTGTTTCTTATCTTAAGAAAAGCGGCATAGCTGATACTGCATATTTTGGACCTGAAGCGGAGTTTTTCTTGTTAAATGACGTTCGTTTCGATCAAGCTGAGAATTGCGGGTATTATTTTATTGATTCCCAGGAAGGGGATTGGAATACGGGCAAAGATGAAAAACCAAACTTGGGGTACAAACCTCGTTATAAGGAGGGCTATTTCCCTGTACCGCCACACGATTCACTGCAAGATTTACGTAGCAGAATAGTATTGAAACTTCTGGAGGCCGGAGTTCCTATCGAAGTACACCATCATGAAGTTGCTACGGCAGGGCAATGTGAAATTGATATACTTTTTAGCAGAATGGTAACTATGGCGGATAAGCTTCTATTATATAAGTACATCATCAAAAACATGGCAAGAAAAAACGGTATGGTTGCTACATTTATGCCCAAACCAATATTTAATGATAATGGTTCAGGCATGCATACTCACATGTCGTTATGGAAAGGTGGGAAAAATTTGTTTTTTGATCCCAAAGGGTATGCTAAGTTGTCTCAGACAGCAAAGTATTATACCGGAGGACTCTTAAAACATGCACGTGCATTAATGGCGTTTTGTGCTCCTACAACTAATTCATACAAGAGATTAGTTCCTGGATTTGAGGCACCGGTTAATCTTGTATATTCTGCCAGGAACCGTTCGGCTGCATGCCGTATTCCGGTTTATTCAGAAAGTGCAAAATCCAAACGTATAGAGTTTAGGCCCCCTGATGCCTCATGTAATCCATATCTTGCGTTTGCTGCAATGCTGATGGCTGGGATAGACGGCATAGTGAATAAAATTGATCCGGGTGAGCCATTGGATAAAGATCTTTTTGAGTTAAGCAAAGAACAGCTCGCGAATATCGACACTGTGCCTTCTTCCCTTGAAGAGGCAATGAATGCTCTAGAGACCGATCACGAGTTTTTAACAAAGGGGGGTGTCTTTACCCAAGATGTTATCGATGTGTGGATCGAATATAAAAGGACGCGTGAAATTGATGCATTACGTTTAAGGCCTCATCCATATGAATTTTATATGTATTTTGATATTTAAATGAAGCTCAGACTTATGGAACGAAGCCCCGCCCTTTCTGAGTTTTAATGAGTAAGAAAGAGCGGGGCTTCGTTCCATAAGTCGTGTGCTCATTTAAGCCATTTAAAGGGTGTATTTTGTACTCTGAAAAGGAGGTTGTTTTAGAGAGAAAATAGTATATAATATTGTTTTTACGATGGTGAAAATATTAGGGCACAAAGGCTAAATGTTAATATAAATAGAATAAAGAAAGGAAATTATATGGCATTAAAAACAAAAAAAGATATTTTAAAAATTGTAAAAGAGGAAGAAGTTAAGTTTATTCGGTTCTGGTTTACCGATATTGTAGGACAGGTTAAGAGTTTTGCGATTACTGACAAAGAACTGGAAGGTGCCCTTGAGAACGGCATGGGTTTTGACGGTTCTTCGATTACAGGATATCAGGACATCGAAGAAAGCGATATGATTGCAATGCCGGATCCTGATACGTTTCAGATTCTTCCGTGGCGTCCGCAGGAGAAAAAAGTCGGCCGTATGATTTGTGATGTTCTAAATCCCGACAGGACACCCTATGAAGGTGATCCTCGTTTTGTTCTCAAGCGTGCTTTAAAGAGAATGGAAAGTATGGGATTTGACCATTACTATATTGGACCTGAACTTGAATATTTTTATTTTAAAAATAATTCTACACACCCTGAGATACTAGATAGCGGGGGGTATTTTGATCTAACCACACTTGATGTCGCAAGTGACTTGAGGCGCGATACAATTTTTGCTCTTCAAAAAATGGGTATTCATGTTGAGTATTCTCACCACGAGGTCGGTCCCAGCCAACATGAAATTGACATTCGCTACAATGACGCATTAAAAATGGCTGATGACGTTATTACTTATAGGATTATTGTAAAGGAAATTGCTCAGCAGTATGGGGTTTATGCTACATTTATGCCTAAACCTATATTTGCATCTAATGGAAGCGGTATGCATACCCACCAGTCATTGTTTAAAGGTGATGCAAATATGTTTTTTGATGCAAATGATAAACATGGTCTTAGTGATACTGCAAAAAAATTTATTGCAGGACAGCTTTCTCATGCCCGAGAAATGAGTTCTGTTTTTGCGCAATGGGTTAATTCTTATAAACGTCTTGTCCCCGGTTATGAAGCACCGGTTTATATTGCATGGTCCAGCAGAAATCGTTCAGCCCTTATTCGAGTTCCCATGTATCATCCCGGAAAAGAAAAGGCAACACGTGCCGAACTTCGTTGCCCGGATCCGGCCTGTAACCCATATCTTACCTTTGCCGTTATGCTGCAGGCAGGACTCGAGGGGATCGAGAAGAAGTATAAAATGCCTAATCCGATGGAAAAGAATCTATATCATTTAACTAACCAAGAACGAAAAGATTTAGGCATCGCCTCTTTGCCAGACAATTTAGGAGATGCAATTGCTTTGACAGAGAATAGCGAAATTATTAAGAGGACGTTAGGCGAGCATGTTTTTTCACGATTTGTTACATTAAAGAAAAATGAGTGGGAAAACTACCGGATACAAGTAACTCAATACGAACTTGAAAATTACCTGCCGATACTATAAAAAGGCCTTAAAGCAGACTGCTTACATGCTAAGCAGTCTGCTAATATATACTGCGGCCTTTCATTTAATTTATAAAGGCTTATACCATGACTAAAATACGGATTGCACTTGCGCAAATTAATCCCACTGTCGGCGATCTGAGTGGAAATAAAGAAAAAATTCTAGATTATATAAAAAGGGCAGAAAGCGCAGGATCAGACATAGTACTTTTCCCTGAGCTTGCACTATGCGGTTATCCTCCGGAAGATTTACTCCTCAAGAGGCATTTTATCGAAAATAATATAAAGGTGCTACGTTCGATAAGTAAGGAAACGTCTAATATTATTGCCGTCGTGGGGTTTGTTGATTCAGACGGGAAGGGAAATATTTATAATGCGGCGGCTGTACTTTATAACCGTAAAGTTATGGGGGTTTACCATAAAATAAAGCTGCCTAATTATGGCGTGTTTGATGAGAAGCGTTATTTTATACCGGGTAAGCGGAATTATGTTTTTGATATAGGTGATATGTGCTTTGGCGTAAGCATATGTGAAGATATATGGGATGAAGACGGTGTTTATATATCTCAGGTTAACGGCGGTGCGGACGTGTTGTTTAATATTTCAGCATCCCCTTATCATGCGGGTAAAAAAAATTTACGCAAGAAGATATTAAGAAAACGCGTTAGGCAGACAAATGCCTGGATTTGTTATCTTAATTTAGTCGGAGGGCAGGACGAGCTTGTCTTTGACGGAGGAAGTTTTGCATTTAATAGAGATGGCAAAATTGTTGCCTCAGGAAATCATTTTGAAGAAGATTTGATATGTTTTGATATCGATACTAAAAGTTTTGCTTTAAATAAAAAGAAACACTTAGTAAATAAAGATCTCGTTAGGATTCCTTTACACAAGAATAAAAAAAAGAGAAAATGTTCAAAACATATAGCAAAATCTCTTAATCATATTGAAGAAATTTATAAGGCTCTTGTTTTAGGAACTCGGGATTATGTTCAAAAAAACAAATTTAAAAAAGTTGTCATTGGATTAAGCGGCGGGGTGGACTCGGCCCTGAGTGCTGTCATTGCAAGTGATGCTTTAGGGGAAGGAAACGTTATAGGTGTTTCTATGCCATCCCAATATTCATCAAAAGAGACTCAGGTAGATACCAAGCGTCTTACAGATAATCTTGGCATTCGTCTGATTGTTATTCCTATTCAGACAATTTATGAAAAATATTTAGATATTCTAAGCCGTGAATTTGAGGGGCTTGGATTTGACGTAACCGAAGAAAACCTTCAGGCACGCATCAGGAGTAATATATTAATGGCATTTTCTAATAAATTTTCTTGGCTTGTTTTGACAACCGGAAATAAAAGTGAAAATTCCGTAGGATATTGCACTCTATACGGAGATATGGCCGGGGGATTTTCTATCATTAAAGATGTTTCGAAGACTAATGTATACAAGTTATCAAATTACAGAAATGCAGTTGAAAGCAGCGATTTAATCCCGAGTAGTATTATTCGCCGTGCCCCTTCAGCTGAATTGCGGGAAGGGCAAAAAGATCAAGATACTTTACCTCCATATGATGTTTTGGATAAAATATTAAAGGATTATATTGAAGAAGACCGCAGCTTTGAAGAGATTGTTTTACGAAACGGCAAGGCATCTATTGTAAGAGATGTTATTGCCATGGTTGATAGAAATGAATATAAACGCCGTCAAAGTCCCCCGGGAGTTAAAATAACACCAAAGGCTTTCGGCAGGGACCGTAGATTACCCATTACAAACAAGTATAAAACAGGTTAAGGCGCATGACGAACATTTTTGATTTTTTACGTAACAGAATAAGAAGCTTTAGATATGCATTTTCAGGGCTCAGGGATGTTTTGTTCACGGAGCATAATGCATGGATACATGCTGTATTTACTATATTGGGTTTATCCCTAGCATTATGGCTTAGAATTTCTTTTGTGGATTTTGTTCTTATTGTAATAGTAATTACTTTGGTGTGGGTTGCTGAGACATTTAATACCGTTTTAGAGATTTTGGTAAATATGGTTTCACCACGCTATACAGCCGTAGCTAAACGAGCTAAAGACATTGCGGCAGCAGCTGTGCTTGTTGCTGCAATAGGGGCTTTTGTTGTTGGTTTAGTTTTGCTGGGTATTCCTCTTTTAGAGAGGTTAGGGTTTAGTTTCGGATGATTTGTGAAGGTTAGCCACACACTCGTCAAAATATTTTTTATCCTTCCTTGGTATGGATTGTATTTGAATTCCGACTCTTTGTGCATAGCCGTGTGAATCTTTCTGCAAGAATGTTTTTATTTTACCGATTATTTGAAAATTATAAAAAGTTCCATCCTCTTGCGGCAGTGAAAAATAGATATTAATTTTTGAATTGCGCTTAAGGCGCAGTTCTTTGTCTTCGTGAAAAAAGTGGAACTCATCACAGCAAAACCCGTGGAGATTAATATCGGTAATAAGAGCATCACCCCTGTGTTGCCTCCTGTCGCCTGCAATAAAGAAGTGGGCTTTAATATTACAGGGTATCCTTTTATAACGGCGTCTTTCGACCTTAAAGAATGATATTAAATTTTGGATTAATGGTATCATAACGGCTTTCTTATTTAGAATAATATAGCATGTTTTTAAGAAAATAAAATAAAAAATGTAGATAACAATTCTGTTGCAGCTTAGTATATTTTTTGGGATAATATGCTCTTCTTTTAAGAATTTATATGATAGGAATGGAAGAGTGCCAAGTATGATTTCAATATTATTATTAATCGTAGCCGTGCTTGTGGCTTCTGGCATATGCTCTATGGTTGAAGCTGCTGTGTTGAGTATTCCCCTTATGCGCGTTCGTGTTCTTTATGAAGAAAAACGCCGCTTCTCCCAGGATCTGCTACTAATTAAAGAAGATATCCATACAGCTGTAGCAACTATAGTTATCCTGAATAATGCGATAAATATTATAGGGTCTATTTTTGTAGGCCACCGTGTAGCGGGATACTTTGGGAGTGAATGGCTTGGGATTTTTTCTGCTGTCTTGACATTTGCGATTATCATTTTATCAGAAATAATGCCCAAGACCATCGGTGAGTCAAATAAAGTTCCCGTATCTCTTTGGAGTGCAAAGTCCCTGCGTTTCCTGATGTGGATCTTTCGCCCCTTTATTACCGTTGTTATTTTTGTAATCAAGCCGTTACGTAAGGCCTCGGGCAAACCTACCGTGACTGAGAAAGAAATCAAAGCTATGCTGAGGTTAGGACGGGATATAGGGACGATCGAACTTGATGAAGAAACATTGATTAACAGAGTTTTTAAATTAAATGACCTTCGGGCATCTCAGATGATGAAACCGATTGAGAAAATATGCGCATTTCCGGCTGATAAGACTCTCCGTGAAGCAAAGGATGAAATTATAAATGCTCCTTATAGCCGTCTTGCTGTGTATGAGGGAAACAATGTTCAAAATATAATCGGTGTATGTCAGCACAGAAAGCTCTTGCGCGAAATAGCAAATGATAATTATGACGTCAAAATAAAAGACTGCATGGTTCGGCCTATTTTTGTCAGTGAAAATGAACGCGCAGATAATTTACTTGATAAATTTCGTTTATTTAACCAGCATCTTTTCATTGTACGGGATAGTTTAAATAAAAATATAGGTATTGTTACGATGGAGGATGTTTTAGAAGAGCTTTTTGGCGAAATTTATGATGAAAAGGATGTCAGGCCAGGACGATTGAAATAGCTTTAAGTTGTTTATAATTCTAGACTTATATATATAAATAATTTATACTTTATACTTGACAAATTAAATTTAATATGCAATACTTTTAATACTTTTAAAAAGTGTTTTAGAAACTTAATTCGGTACAAAATACAAAGGAATAATAGATTTATCCAGCCAGGAAGGTTTAAGGCGAGGTTTATTATTCCACCGGGTAAACTTGGGGAAATCCAAGGACACAAAGCTACAGGGTCTAAGAGGTCTCAAGGAAGAGAAATCACGTCCGTAGGATAAACGGAAGCTTACGATAGCCAGCTGCAGAAACTTTGCAAAAAGTTTTTTGCAGCTGGCTTTTTTTATTTACATAAGCTCATGATTTAGCGAACGAAGTGAAGCTAAATCATATGAGCGAATGTACCCCGCCCTTTCAGATGCATAAGTGATAAGAAAGAGCGGGGTGGGAGATTTCACCACATTGGTGTCAGACACCAATTTTAATGAAATTGCCTCATCCCTTTTTAATGGAAGAGCAAATTCATTCATATAGATCTTTTTAAAAATAAAGAAAACCCTTTCAAAAAAATTAATAGTCTCTGAAAGGGTAGGAGAATTTAAAAGGAGGTTTATATATGTTCCACAATTCACTAATTGGCTACACCGCAACACCGAAATCAAAATTGATTTCAACTCTAACACTAATTTTTTTCATCATTTCAACATTCATTAATCCAAGTTTCCTACACGCTCAAATACCGATAACCTCGCATCTGCCAAAAGCTATAGAGATTCCCAAGCACATTGGCAATGTACGGGAGTCTTTTCATGTTAAAGGTAATGAATTGCCCCTTATAATCCATATTCAGGATGCACATGCTAATTATGAGGCACAGAAAAATATTACCAACATCCTGCAAGTCCTTCAGGCTAAGTTTGGTGTTGATACTATTTTTATGGAAGGATGTGACGGTGAGATTAATACTTCCCTTTTACGGGCCTTCCCTATCGAAGATGCGAAACGAAATATTATTGATAAGTATGTAAAAGAGGGAAAAATATCTGCCACTGAAGAATATTCAATTATTTCCAAAGAACCGGTAAAACTCATTGGTGTGGACAATGAGAAACTTTATATCGAAAACGTGAAAACATATGTTGAAGCGGCACGTATTCAAGATGAGGCACAGGGGTTTATCTCCTCCCTTGAGTCTATTTTGATTTCTTTACGGGAAGAATTATTTCATGATGATTTGCTTCAGCTCGTTGAGAGAAAAGAGCAGTTTCTTTCACAAGAGACAGACCCTCTTGAATATACTCGATATCTTATAGATGCTGTGCGGAAGCATGATATAAGCTTGAGTAAATATAAGTACTTCAGCCAATTAGTGGATTTAGAAATATACCAGAAGAAAATCAATCCAAAAGAAATTAAAATCGAAACCAAAACCCTCATAGATACAGCTTTAATCCCAGTCATTTCCGATGAAGATGCCGACCGCTTAGCCTTTGCCGAACTTGATTACGCAGGGGATCGCATGTCTTCATATGAATATTATTCTTTCTTAAAAGAACTATCCTTAAAACATGATATTGATTTCCGCACCTTCGTTAACATTAATCTTTATCTTTTATATTTATCGCTGGTTGAAGATATTGACGCGGCAAAATTAATGGCTGAACGGGTTGCGATTGAGCAAAAGCTTATTCAGAAAATATGTACAGGAGGAGTTGAGCGAGAGCTTTATGAATTAATGCAGCATTTTAACGTACTTAAAAATATTTTTACCTTAAAAGCCGTTCCTGAAGACTTACGCTATTTTGAAAAACATGAGAAAGAGTTTAAGAATGAAACATTTGAAGCATTTATAAGAAAGACCAAAAGTTATAACACCCCCCTTACCCCCCTTGATAGGGGGGATGTACGAGATCCTAACATTTCCCCCTTAATAAAGGGGGTGCCCAAAGGGCGGGGGATGTTACGTACCTTTTCTATCCAGAAAAACCTTCCTATTTTTAAAAAGTTTTATTCGCTGGCAGAGAAACGTGAAGACTCTTTTATTTCTCATACACTTAAAGGAATGAAAGAGAATAAACTCAAAATTGCCGCACTCGTAACCGGAGGTTACCATACAGCCGGTGTGGAACAACGGCTGCAGGATAAAGGCATTTCTTACCTTGTCGTATCTCCTCAGATGACAGAATTGCCCCAAGAGAATCTATATGAAAAAATAATGCGCAGTTATGAGAAATATTTCGGCGTAAAAGAAGGCACCAGAGGAGGAACTGTTAAAGAACTATCGAGTTTGCTGCCTGAGGGGGAACATGAGCCGCTCTTCAGGGAATTAATAGAAAAAATCGTTCCTGAGTTAGCCAATGAACTTGTTAAGGTTTCTCTGGGGCTTCAGAGGGGACAGATTCTTATGGATGAGTTGGGCCTTAATGACAAAGCTGAAGATTTTTTGAGAGTGATTCAGGAAGTTGAGCCTTCTGTTGATACTAAAATGGCAAGCGGAGTATTTTATCGGATGCTCCTTAAGGCATGGAACTGGCAGGTAAAAGATTATGGGCTATTTGTAGATGAAAGTTTTAAAAGCGATCAATATCCTCTTGGCAAAATTTATATTTTTCCTATAGATAAAGTAAAAGGAGTGCTAGCTTCCGCAAACGGTAACATTAAGCTTCTTGCCCAAGCATTAGAAGAACTTGATATTGTAGGCCAAAAAGAACAGCCTCCCTCAGATACAACACCTCTTCCTATTAATATACAAGATGAGCAACTTGTACCTTCTCCAAAAACATGGCGTATAACAGAAAGCCCTGAGGATGAGCGTGCGGCACAACAGGAGGAAGCATTACAGTATGATTTAGATTATATTCCTACCAGTGAGCTGGTTATAGTAGAAGTTCCCAAGAAGACGGATCGGGTACATAGAGTAGCAATAAATGGGGTAGGAAGAGTTGGGAGATTATTAGTACGACAGATGTTTGATGAAAATAATCCTAATTTACGCATAGTAGCAGTAGTTGGTGCGGATACGAGTAAAGGAGATACAGTAAAAGATAAGTTAAAGATTCAGAAGGCATATGCAGAGAGTCTTGCGAAGCTTATTAGTAAAGATAGTTTACATGGCAGATGGAAGGGGCATATGGTAAAAGTGGAAGTAAGAGAAGGCCGTGTGTATCTAATAGTAGACGATGAATTTCCGATTGAAGTTGTAGAGAGAGAGAAGGATACTAAAAAGCTTCCATGGGGTCGATTACAAGTTGATATTTTAGCAGAATCGAGCGGTCAACAGAAGGAACGGGATAAAGCGGCATTGCATCTTGAAGCAGGGGCAAGACGTGTTATTGTCGGTGCGCCTGGAAAAAATCTTGATGGGACATATGTCTATGGAGTAAATAGTGGTGAATATAGCCGCGATCAGAAGATTATTTCAAATGCAAGTTGTACTTCAAATGCAGTAGCACCAGTTCTTAATCCGTTGAAGAAGTTTGGCGTAAGAGGAGGGGATATATTAACTACACATGCAATAACTGCATCACAGGTTACGTTGGATAGAGTAAAAGCTGATAAACCAGAGCGGGGACGTGCTGCTAATTTTAATATTATAGATACTTCGACTGGTGTTTCAAAAGCACTGCCGCACATTGATCCGGCATTCGATGGTATTTTTTCAGCAAAGGCGCTTCGTGTACCCACAGGGAATGTGTCAATCAATACTATTGTTGTTGCTTTGGAGCAAAAGGTAACACGAGAAGATATT